>JAWOHI010000279.1:0-2700 GCA_046485255.1 Bacteroidales bacterium | reverse complement strand
GAAGCTTTGCAGCAATCGAATTCACATCTGTTGATCGAGGTCGATCAAGAACTTCAGCGAGCCGTCATCAAGATTGTGAGCGGGGACACGGGAGAAGTGATTCGGCAAATACCTCCTGAGGAGGGCGATCAGCACGATCTGGTTCAGCCGAGTCAGATGCCGTATATGACCGTCGATCCGCTCGTGATTCTTGCGGGTCTTCGTCACGAACAACACCATTGACACCAGTCCGATCAGGGCTCCCAGACCCAGGAAGGAGTAGCTGGTCATAATGACGGCCACGTGAATGGTCAGCCAGACCGACTTGAGGACTGGCACCAGCGGGGTGATCTCGGGGTTCATCCAGCTCATATGGGCCACCAGCAGCGACAGGGCTGCCAGGACGGCCGTCAGGGAGAGGGTAAGCATCGAGCGGCGCATCACCAGCAACCCGGCCAGGATGGTGCCCCAGGCCACAAAAATCATCGACTCATACCCGTTGCTCATCGGGGCATGCCCGCTGAGGTACCAGCGCAGCGCCAGTCCCAGGGTATGCAACAGGAATCCCAGGCCAACCAGTAGCGCCATCACGCGGCTTACCGGCTTGATCCAGCTTGCACTCCGGAAGAGGCCGAACAGTTGGATGGCAAGGAATATCAAACCAATGAGCCCGTAGAGGAGGGTCAGGCGCTCAAACACCAGTGTCCGGTTGTAGAGCACCTCCAGCCTTGACTTGTTCTCCTGTGGCAGCACGCTGGAGCCATATCGTTTCTGGAACTTATCGATGGCCGTGCGCCATTGCCCGGCTTCCGCCGCGGAGGCGTTATAAAGGGCCTCGATGTACCCGGGTACCGAGGTCCGTATCAACAGGGAGTCGTCTTCTACGAGGCCGCTTGGCAATTCATTGCGATCCAACCACTTGGCTTTTGGATCGCGCGGATCGGGGTAGATCTTCAGCAAGCTGCCGTTCATTCCCATAAAAAACACGTTCAACTGCTCGTCCAGTTTGATCACCGCCTTGTCGAACCCGTTACGCTGGTTCGGCCGCTTATTGTAAGCCTCGTTCACCAGCTCGGACAGAAGGTATGAATCCTCCGTGACAAAATCATTGAAGGAGGCCTTTTTCCCCTGGACCTTGAACATAGCGGCCAGCTCGGCATTCTTCACCTCGAAGAGCCTCACCGAGTGCCACCGGTCCGCCTCGGCCATCAGGCTTAGCCAGAACTGGTCGGGGGTCATCCCCTGTATGTTGTTCCTGCCAAACATCTTGCGGATCATCTCCTGAGCCAGCGTGTTGACCGGCTTCATCCGGCCCTCGCTACCCTGGACCCACAGCTTGCCAAACTCACGGGCCTCTGCCTTTGGGGGGGCCTGCGGAAGGGACTGGGCTACCGCACGATTCTGAAGTCCTCCGATGGTGAGCATCACCAGCAGCATCCCCGCCACCACCGCACCGCGACGGCTCTCCTTGAGCAGGCGGCGAAAACGGCTGCCAGGGGCAAAAAGGGCCAGGATGATGAAAAGGATCATCAACCCGTAGCCGATATAGGTGACCGTGGTACCCAACCCATCGTGGTTGACCGACAGCACGGTGCCCTGCTCATCCTGGTCGTAGGAGGACTGGTAAAAACGGTATCCCCTGTATGTCAGGATATTGTTCATAAAGATCCGATGTGGCCGGTTCACCCCGGCGGCCGGGTCGATCAGCACCACCTCGCTGGCAAAGGAGGAGGGGCTGTTTGAGCCCGGATAGCGTTCGAGTTGGAACTCCTCGAGCTTGAGGGAAAAGGGCAAGACCATCGGTTTGGAGCCAAAGGCAGCCGTAAAACGGGTGCCGCCCAACTCAAACTCGTTGGTAATGAACCCCTGACCCTGTCGGCCCCGGATCATAATTTCATCGGATCCTCCGTTAAGGGTGACGATAACCTTAAGGACATCCGGGTGGCCACCCTGCCCGCCCATACCCATCGCATTCATCTGGACGCGCGAGCCGGTGAGGTATTCGGCACTCTTGACCCGCACCTTGTCGGCCCCAACGCTAAACCGCAGGTTCACCTGCCGTTTGCTCATAGCCGACAGGTACACCTTCTGATAATGTTCTTCGGTGCCGTGCGAATTCTCCGCCTTGATATAGAAATAGGTGTCGCTGCTGAGGTAATCGGCGGTGGTTTGGCCCTCACGTATCCTCATACTTCCCTCCTCGCCAATATAACGGGTGATGGCAGCCCCGAGGATGATCACCAGGAAGGAGACGTGAAAGATGAAAACCGGTATCTTCTTCAGGTTGTACAGCTTCAGCCGGATAATGCTGGCCAGGATGTTCACGAAAGCCAGCAGGATGGCCAGCTCAAACCACCAGGCCTGATAGATCAGGGCCTGTGCCGCCATCGTGCCGGCCCGGCTCTCGACAAACGTTGCCACCGCCATGCTCACGGCCAGGATGGCCACGACAATGCCCATAAACGCCATTGAAAAGATAAAATCCGCGATTTTCTTCACTGTTTTCATAAGGTAAGGTTTTTCGCCAGCACCCAACTACCAGCCATAAAGCGCCGAATATACAATTTTAACCATTAAACCCAATCACCTGCCCTTTTCCGCCGTCCGCCGCCTGCGGTCTTAATCCCTTGATCGGTAAAGGAAGTCGTTGAAAGGCTTCATCAATGCGTACTGTTCCACCACCCGGTCCACCAGGGCCGGTTCGGTGAGCCAGCTCTCCGG
>JAWOHI010000170.1:0-8858 GCA_046485255.1 Bacteroidales bacterium | reverse complement strand
GGGCCAAGCCGGATCCCGAAATCTTCCTGAAAGCCGCCGCTGCCATCCAGACGGAGCCTTCAGGGTGCGTGGTTTTTGAGGATGCCATAGCCGGAGTTGAAGCGGCCCACCGGGCCGGAATGAGGTGCGTCGGCGTTGGGAACCCACAAACCCTCTCCGACGCCGACAGGGTGATTGCCGATTTCACGGATGCCGACCTCTCCCTTCTTGCTTTTTAAGTCGATACCTATGCGCAAATACCTGATAGAAGACGAGTGGCTGGTGATTGAAGACCGTTTCGATCCCGCGTACCATAGAAGCTCAGAATCCTTGTTCAGCCTCGGCAACGGCCATATGGGCCAGAGGGCCAATTTCGAGGAGGCCTACACCGGCCCATCCCTTCAGGGATCCTATATCGCCGGCATTTACTATCCGGATAAAACCAGGGTCGGGTGGTGGAAAAACGGCTATCCCGAGTATTTTGCAAAAGTACTCAACGCCCCAAGCTGGATTGGAATGGAATTCCTGCTGGATGGCAAGGAGCTCGACCTGTTCAGGATGGAAATCCACCGTTTTACCCGGACACTCGATATGCGTAGGGGACTGCTCATTCGTGAATTCGAGGCATCCTGGCCCGATGGAACCGGTGTAAGGGTAGAAGCCGAACGCTTCCTGAGCTTGGAGCGCAAGGAGACCGCCGCCATCCGCTATCGTTTAACCCCCCTGAACTTCAATCCTTCAATTGAAGCCAGGCTTTTTGTTAACGGAGATGTGCGAAATCAGGATTCCAATTATGATGAGAAATTCTGGGAGCCCGTCGACCAGCTGATCAAGGACAACCAGTGCTTTTTGGTCAACCGCACCCGCAAGAGCGGCTTCGAAGTCTGCACAGCTCAGGCAACCGAAGTCCGCTCCGATAGCGAATCCGTTATTCCTAAGCCGGTTATGGAAAGCACAACCGAAATGGTTTCGGCTACCTACCGGATGAATCTGACGGCCGGCGAATACGTTGAATTCATCAAGTACGCCTCCGTCGTCGCCTCACGTGATCATCCCGCCAATGATCTCATCACCAATGCGCAAAGCCGGCTGGGGGATGCCACTGGCCTGGGTTACGAAGCCCTGCGCACCGAGCAGGTTGAATCGTGGCAGGGCAAGTGGGCGCTGAGCGATATCCGGATCAAGGGAGACGTCTCGGCCCAACAGGGAATCCGGTTTAACATCTTTCACCTCAACCAGACCTACACCGGGCACGATCCCAGACTGAATATCGGGCCAAAGGGCTTTACCGGGGAGAAATACGGGGGTAGCACCTATTGGGATACAGAGGCCTTCTGCCTGCCCTTTTACCTGAGCACGGCCGAAAGCAGCATTGCCCGAAACCTCCTGGTTTACCGATACCGGCACCTCGGCAAGGCTATCGAAAACGCCGAAAAGCTTGGATTTACGGGAGGTGCGGCACTCTACCCGATGGTCACCATTAACGGCGAAGAGTGCCACAATGAATGGGAGATCACGTTCGAGGAGATCCACCGGAACGGCGCCATCGCTTATGCCATTTATAATTACATCCGGCATACGGGCGACAACCGGTATATGGCCGAAAAAGGCCTGGAAGTCCTCATCGCCCTCTCCCGGTTCTGGTCGCAGCGGGCTTCGTTCAGCGACGTGAAAAAGAAATTTGTCATCCTGGGCGTCACCGGACCCAATGAATACGAGAACAACATCAACAACAACTGGTACACTAACTATCTGGCAGCCTGGACATTGTCCTACACACTGGAAAACCTTGAATTGGTTCTCGACAACCATCCGGATGATTTTAGCCGCATTATGGAGCTCACCGGGTGGCCCGTCCGGGAGGAAACCAAACGGTGGCAAACCATCCTGAACAATATTTACCTTCCTGAAGATAAGGATCTTGGAATTTTCCTCCAACAGGAGGGCTACCTCGACAAGGAGCAGGTTCTGGCAGAGGAGCTGGATCCCGCCATCAGGCCGCTCAACCAGCACTGGTCGTGGGACCGTATCCTTCGCTCCTGTTTCATCAAGCAGGCGGACGTGCTTCAGGGGCTGTATCTCTTTGAGGATCAATTCGATCTGGAGACCATTAGGCGCAATTACGACTTCTACGAGCCACGAACCGTCCACGAATCCTCCCTCTCCCCCTGTGTTCACGCCATCCTGGCCTCCAAGCTGGGGTACACCGCGAAGGCCTATGGACTTTATCTAAGGACAAGCCGCCTCGATCTGGACGATTACAATCACGAAGTACACGAAGGGTGTCACATCACGAGCATGGCAGGTACCTGGATGGCCGTGGTGGAAGGGTTTGGAGGGATGGAGGTGGCGAATGACCAGCTCCACCTCAATCCCGTCCTGCCGGAAACCTGGGAGGAACTGAAATTCACCATCCATTTCCGGGGCCTGCTCCTTCATATCACCACGAACCATTTTGAAATGGACGTTGCCGAACAGGAGTCCAAACCATTCCAGGTCATCGTCAACGGCCAATCACACCCGTCGGCCGATGGCAAACCACTGAAAATAAGATTAAACTTAAGCCAGTGATGAGAACCTGGCTGGTCTTGGCCGCCGGAATCCTTGCCCTCGGCTCCACCGGGAGCCTCAGCGGGCAAAAGGCCATCCGGATTACCGGACCCGGAAAAGGGCGCGCTGCCATCCATTTTGAAACTTCCCAGAACCTGATGCTGGTTCCGGCCTCCATCAACGGGTCGAGGCCGATGATGTTCGTGCTGGATACAGGAATCAACACAACCATTGTCACCGAATTAACCGAATCCGATACCGTCTCGCTGAATAAGGCCCGTTACCTTACTGTTTCAGGATTGGGCGACGGCCCTGCGGTAGGGGCCTGGGCCTCCTCCGGCAACCAGATCTCCCTCGGCCTGCCCGATAGCCCGGGCGGTGGCCTCCAGGGCGATTCACTGGAAGTGTACATCCTGGAGGAAAACCTCTTTGAGCTTTCCAAACAGCTCGGCATCAAGACAAACGGCTTGATCGGTTCCGATTTTTTTTTCCAGTACGTAGTGGGCGTTGACCCCACCGACAAGATGGTCACCTTCTGGGAAAGAGACCGGTTTAATTTTCGCAAAATCCTGAGGGGTTACACCGCACTGCCGGTCAGGGTCAGCAACCAGAAAGCCTACCTCGACGTGGTCATCGCCCAGGAGGATGACTCCCAGATTACGGTCACCTTGCTGATCGATACCGGCGCCAGCCTCGGCTTATGGATCGCCCCATCAGCCGACAGCCGGATCAGGATCCCTTCAAAAACCATTGAGACCCTGCTGGGCTATGGCCTCAGCGGGGAGATACAGGGCGTCAACGGAAGGGTCAGGTCGCTGCAGATCGGGCCACATAAATTCCGGCAGCCAATCATCTCGTTTCCCGACTCGTCAGGAATACCAATCGCCAACCTGACCACGGGCCGCCACGGAAGTCTCGGCAACGATATTCTCCGGCGGTTCCGGATCTACTATGACTTTGGTGGGCAGATGATCTACGTCAGGCCCAACAAGTTCTACAGCGACCCATTTTCTTACAACCGAAGCGGGATGGAGGTAGAGAAGCCCTTCATCGGATACCCGGTTTACCAGGTTTACAGCATCATCCCGGATTCACCAGCCGACCAGGCGGGGGTGCGGCCCGGCGACCTCATCGAATACATCAACCATCTGCCGGTCCTTAATATGAAATTGGACGAAATCAACAACATTCTCCACGGCGAAAGTGGCCGGATTATCCATCTCCGGATCAGCCGGGAGGGCGACCAGCACGATATCCGCTTCAAACTGAAGGAACGTATTTAACTAACTAATTGATTTTCTTTATGTTCAAAAAATAGATCAGGTTCACCTTGACATTAAAAAAAAATTAAAGAAAGAATATTTGGAAACCAATTTTACATTACCTTTGTAGCGATTTTTCGAACCTGGGAAGAATAAACGAAAAGACCTAATTCTCAGGGTAATTGAAAAGATCAAAAAATTCTACTTTCAAAAAAAAACAATTTTTTAAACAATTATCACAAAACCTTTAACGGAGGATTCAAAATGAAAATTAAACTGCTTTCCGGAGTTGTCCTGATGAGTATGGCTCTTGTTTTTTCAAGCTGCCAGAAGTACCCGCAGGCTGAAGTTGACCAGGCCAATGCTGCTATTGAAGCTGCCAGGGTTGCTGAAGCTGATGTGTATGCCGCTGAAGATTTCGCCGCGCTGAAAGATTCGCTGGCTATGGTTGTCAATTCGGTTGAAAAAGAAAAATCCAAACTCTTCTCCAACTATAAGGATGAGATTGCCAAACTGAATGCCACGGTTGAAACGGCTACCACTGTTGCTGAAAAAGCACAGGCCAAAAAAGCCGAAATGAAGGAAGAAGCTACCAACATCCTGGCCGAACTGGTAACCATTATGGACCAGAACACCAAAATGTTGGCCAAAGCTCCGAGGGGTAAGGAAGGTAAAGCCGCTCTCGAACTGATCCAGAACGAGCTCAACAGCATCCAGGCTGGTATGGAAGAAGCCAATGCCAAGCTGGAATCCGGTGACGTGCTCAGCGGGCTCAATCAGGCCAAAGCCATCAAGGAGAAAGCTGTAAGCATTCACACCGAACTGGTTGAGGTTCTGACCAAAGCCAGGATCAAACTCCCTTTCTAAGCAAAGAATCGAACTGAAAATGACCCCGGGATCGTAACTGGTCCCGGGGTTTTTTAAATTTGCCCGGAAATGACCCGAAGGCTGAAGAAAAAATATAAACGCATCCTTTACCTGATCCTGGCTGCCACAGTGCTGATCCTGGGCAGCCTGTTTGTCGTTTTCCTGCCCGCCCCCCCGGATGAGGAGATGGAAAAGGCCCGGATGGCCATCGGCGAAGCGCGGAAATCCATATCCCCCGACTTCATCCCCCCGGCCCTTCTGGAAGCCGAAATGCTCTACGATTCCGCAATGCGGGCCTGGAAAAGGGAGAATGACAAATTCATCATCAACCGGAAATACGGATCCATCATCAGCCTCTCCTCACGGGCCGGGCAGTTGGCCGCCCTGAGTCCCAAACTGGCTGATGAATCGGCCAGGGCATTCCTGAACTCCCTTAAAAAAGACATCGAGGCACTTAAGGACGATACCGCCGAAATAGGGCAACTTTACAGGAGACTACCGGCCCTGGTCGAAATCAACGGCAAATACACCCAGGGAATCCTGCTTCTGAAGGAAGCCGAACTGAACCTTGAGCAGGATAAGTTTAGGGAGAGCCGCAAGAAACTGGATGAGGCGAAAAAGAACCTCGGACAGGTGACGCAACACGTCCAATTCCTCCTGAACGACTACTTCAGCCACGTGCCGAAATGGCAGCGGCTGGCCGACCAAACCATCCGGCAATCGTCAAAGGACCAGGGCTATGCGATCATTGTCGACAAGTTCGCCTCCGAATGCTATGTCTATAAGAACGGGCGCCTGGCCCGGACTTTCAATGCCGAGCTGGGCAAGAACTGGATCGGGGATAAGCGGTTCGCAGGCGACAAGGCCACCCCTGAAGGCCTCTACAAGGTAACCAGGAAGAAAGAGGGACGCAATACCATTTACTATAAAGCCCTGCTGCTCAATTATCCCAACGAGGAGGATAAAAAAAGGTTCCAGGAAGCCATACGCAACAAAACCATTTCCAGAAACGCACAAATCGGCGGGTTGATTGAAATCCACGGAGGAGGCGGAAAAGGCATCAATTGGACCGACGGCTGCGTAGCCCTTGAGAACAGGGATATGGACGCCCTGTACCGCCTGGTGCCGGTGGGCTGTCCTGTCCTGATTGTTGGATCACTCCACTCACTGACCGAAGTACAGAAAAAAGCAAAACCATGATGATCGAAGATCAGTTGGCCGAAACGGTCGAACTCTCCCCGGAACCAATCCCGGAGCGCAAGCAGCCGCGTAACCTGAAAAGGACCCTGCTGATCCCATTGGCCACCGTCACCAGCATCATCCTGTTTGTCCTGCTGGCGCTCGGCGCCCTCTTTTATGCCGTGCCATACGGGCCTGAGATCGCTATGGCCCGCTTCCGGGGAGCCGACTCCCTGCTGGTAGCCGAGAGCAGCCGCCCGATCGATACCCTCAAAATCATAAAGGAGATCAAGGCTCTGGAAAACCGGATCGACCGGCTGACAGGCCAGGGGCCCTACCTGATCGTCAACACCACCGAAAACAAATTCTACCTTTACTCGGGCAAGGAACTGATCCGCCAGGGGCCCTGCTCCACCGGCAGCAACACCCGGCTGATCTCCGAGAAGAGGGAGTTCACTTTTAAAACCCCGCGGGGCGTCCACCGGGTGAGGCTCAAAGCCCGAAACCCCGTTTGGGCAAAACCCGACTGGGCTTTCATTGAGGAGGGTCTTCCCATTCCGCCCCGGGGACACTCTTCACGGTTCGATCCCTACACCCTGGGAGCCTATAAACTGGATATAGGGGATAGCTATATGATTCACGGAACCCTCTACCAACGGCTGATCGGACTGCCAGTCACACACGGGTGCATCCGGATGCTCGATGACGACCTGGAAACCGTGTACCAAACCCTCCCCGTTGGGGCCAAAGTGATAATCTACTAAACCTTGTCGCCTTGAAAGCACTGAAAATAAGCATTCTGGCTCTCGTAATCCTGGTCCTGGCCGCCCTGGGGATCCTGATGGGCGTCGCAATGAAAGCCCAGGACCGGTTCGTCGATGAGTACCTCGAAGAGGTCAGGGATATCGAAGCCAACAAAACGGTCCTCTCCTACCCCGAAGAACTCCTCAACCGCAAAACCAGCCTCGATGCCCGGCTCCAAATGGCCGGAGACGATTCGATTGGACTCAGGATCAGCCTCAAAGAGAAAATGATCTATCTTGAGATCCAGGGAATCGTACTCCACCGGTCACCCATCATCCGCCAGAGCTCCAGCTACTTCTTCCGCCACCTCAATGCAGCCGAGAAACACATCCTTTTCCATAAACCCCTGCGCATTCAGGATGAGGAATCAACCATCCCCAAAGATCGCTTCATTGTCAAAATGGCCCCGAAAGACTCCACCGAGGTGGAAGACGTGATCCTCCCGGATACCGTCCATACCGTTCCCGTTATGTACCGGTTCAACCTGAACCACGGAATCCGGGTACAGGTTACCGGCCAGCTCGCTGATACCATCCCCCAATTCTGGCCCCGGTTCAAGTTCGATTTTGAAGACCGCTTTCGTTTTATCAAGGCTCTGGTGCAGAGCATCTTCAACGGAACAGAGGTACCCTATCGGCCTACCATTAAAGTCGTGATCAATTCACGGGAGGCAGAGTCCATCTACCGGGCAATCCCCCGAAAGAGCCTCGTGATCCTTGAGTTTTAACGGAAAAGGCCATTCGAATGGATACCCGGCTGACGAAATAGCTGCTGTTCCTATTTCATAATTCGAAGCAGCAGAGTAAATTGTACCAAAATTCTAAACGGCCATGAAAACAAGACTCCCATTCGCCCTGATTATTATCCTATTGATAATCAGCATTTCCTGTAATACCAGGCAGACCACTCCCGATGGTGGCGGGCCAGCCACATCCGTGGTCCATCCCGGGTGGATCGATAATGCCGTAATGTATGAAGTCAACGTCAGGCAGTACACCCCGGAAGGAACTTTCAATGCCTTCGCCGACAAAATCCCGCTGCTCAAGGAGCTGGGAGTCAACATCCTCTGGCTGATGCCCATCCACCCGATCGGAGAGGTCAACCGGAAAGGTACTCTGGGATCGTACTACAGCGTCAGGGATTATAAAGGAATCAACCCGGAGTTCGGAACAATGGAAGATTTCAAGGAACTGGTGCGAAAAACCCACGAGGCCGGGATGTACCTGATCATCGACTGGGTTCCCAACCATTCGTCGTGGGATAACGACCTGATCCAACAGCACCCCGAATGGTACGAAAAAGACAGCCTCGGGAATATGTTCTCCCCGTGGGACTGGACTGATGTAGTCCAGTTCGATTATGACCAGCCGGGATTGCGGGCCTATATGATTGAGACATTGAAATTCTGGCTGACCGAAACAGGCCTCGACGGATTCCGGTTTGACGTGGCACACCAGGTTCCCGTCGATTTCTGGAACGACGTAAGACCAGCACTCCAGTCCGCCAACCCCGACGTGCTGCTGCTGGCTGAGGCCGAACAGCGGATACTGCACGAGCACTCAATGGATATCTCCTATGGCTGGGAACTGCATCACATCCTTAACCAGGTAGCCCAGGGCAAAGCCACCGTGACCGAAATCGACGCCTACTTCTCCCGTGCGGAAAAGGAGTACCACCCGCACGACATCAGGCTCTATTTCACTTCAAACCACGACGAAAACTCCTGGAACGGAACGGAATGGGAACGGATGGGCGAGGCCACCGAGGTTATGACCGTCCTCACCTATGTGATTCCGGGTATGCCATTGATTTACAGCGGCCAGGAGGCTGGGTCCTCCAAAAGGCTCGAATTCTTCGAAAAAGATGAGATTGAGTGGAACAACCATCCATTCAGGGATTTATACAATGACTTGAATCAGCTCAAGAAGCAGAACCCGGCACTCTGGAATCCCGGCTTCGGAGGCGACTTCACGCGGATTCCAACCAATTCCGACAGCCAGGCGCTCGCTTTCGTCCGCGAACTGAATAACAACCAGGTGGTGGCCGTCCTGAACCTGAGTCCCGACCAGGCCACCGTCCGCCTTGACCAAGTCCGCCTGAAGGGTTCGTTCACCAACTTTTTCACCGGGGAGAGCCTTACCCTGTCGAACCAGACCCTCCAGCTCGACCCCTGGAGTTATAAAGTATTTACAAAGTAGCCTATGTTCAGAAAGTTCC
>JAWOHI010000147.1:0-5967 GCA_046485255.1 Bacteroidales bacterium | reverse complement strand
CATCGGCCACTTCGACAACGAGATCCAGGTCAGCGCCCTGGAGGAGAGCCCGGGTATCCGGCGCATAACCATCAAGCCGCAAGTGGATCAGTACCAGTTCCCCGACGGCCACTCCATCATCCTGCTGGCCGAGGGAAGGCTCGTGAACCTGGGTTGCGCCACCGGCCACCCCAGCTTCGTGATGAGCAATTCCTTCACCAACCAGGTCCTGGCCCAGGTCGACCTATGGCAAAACAACCACGAACTGGGAGTTTACAGGCTCTCGAAAGTGCTGGATGAGGAGGTGGCCCGGCTCCATCTAAGCCACGTAGGCGTCCGGCTTACCTCCCTGACCGACGACCAGGCCCGTTACATCGGGATCCCCAAGGAAGGGCCCTTCAAGCCCGAGCACTACCGGTACTAAGCGATTCAATTAAAAATCCTTACCGTGTTCTGGGTCAGGATGGTCTGATACTCCTTCAGCGGCCATCGGGCAGGGCCTTTGGTCACGTAGCCGTCCCAGACAGAATATTCCGAACCACAACAGGGACAAACCAGGTAAAACCCGGTCTCCGCGTCAAGCTCTACCCGGCAGCTGCCCAACGGCTCATTCGTGCAGGTGAGGTCGAGCGCAATGAAGTCGTCTGGCTCCCCAAGCGTCCTTCTATATAATATGATGCCCAGGTTTCCCTCGTCGGGCAGTATGAGGTGGCTCCCAGGAACCCTCAGGGGGTAGTTCGACGGGTTGGTCAGATAAACGGTGTAATTGACATACACATAGGGGACCGGGACCTGCCTCTCACGGTCACAACCGAACCAGGTGAAGGAGACAATTGTTAAAAACAAAACGTATTTTATTGATTTCCAATTCATAAGATAAATCTCCCTCCAGCGGGTTGCAGTTTATTCAACAAAATTATTTTTTTTTGATGGATAAACCGATTTGTACTAACTTTGAAATGATGGACATTAGTATTGATACCCTGATATATATCGTTATCGGGGTCATTTTTGTCCTGGCCCAGGTGGCCCGCAAGCGAAAAGCCGGAAAGCCGGCTGAAGCGGCGCCGGTACAGCCACCGCCCGTTGAGAGCGACGAGGATCCGGGGGATTTCTGGAAGAAATTCCTAGGAGTTGAGGAGCTTAGCGAGCGGATCCCGGAGCCGGTCACCCAAGTCCCAGCTGATCCCCCAATTGATCTTAAGCCCTTCTCTTCCCGCAGGAACGAACCCAGCCCGCGTGGTCGCCGGATAGCGATCCCGGTGCCGCCTATCTTGGACGATGACGTCCGGACTGATGATGCCGGTCTTGGCATTCAGGTTACTACGGAAAAAGTTGAGCCAGGATTTGACTTGCGCAGTGCTGTTATCCACTCGGTCATTCTGGAGCGTAAGTACTTGTAATGGCAGGAAGGACAGTTTTTTTTAAACGAAAGTGTTGGCAATTTAGTGTGATTATGTTTACATTTACGCACTTCTACCGAGAGGTAGAATGTTGTTGCAGTAACTAATGTCAAATTTTTGATTATGTTTCGAAAATTACTCCTTGTAGTTGTAGCTGCCGTTTTAGCTAACGGCGTGTTTGCTCAATCCGGAACCTTCAGAGGAAAAGTGATTGACAAAGCCACAGGGGAACCGATTCCGTTTGCAGCCATCGTGATGCTTTCGGGGGAATCGATCCTGGTCGGTACCCAATCCGACATTGACGGGAACTACACCCTTAAACCAATCCCTCCGGGGAAATGGACCCTTAAGGCCCAGGTTGTGGGGTATCAGTCTCTTGAAATCAACGATGTTGTGGTTAGGGCAGACAGAATTGAGTTGTTTAACCTTGAATTGTTTACCAAAACAGAGCAGATTCAGGAGGTGCAGGTTGTAGCCTATAAGATACCCCTGATCGACAAGGACAACACCCAGACCGGTGAAACCGTTACGGCTGATGACATCGAAAAGATGCCAGGCCGGTCGGTTATGCAGGTGGCCTCCACCGTTGCCGGGGTCTCGTCCAGGGATGGTAACAGCGTTGGTAACATCCGTGGTGCCAGGGACGGGGGTAACATCTATTTCATTGACGGGATCCGCGTAACGGGTAGTATGAACATCCCGAAATCGGCGCAGGAGCAAATCCAGGTCATCACCGGGGGGATGTCGGCCAAGTATGGGGACGTCACCGGGGGGATCGTCAGCATCACCACCAAGAACGCCTCCCCGACTTTCAACGGGGGATTCGAGCTGGAAACATCCGAATTCCTTGACCAGTCCAGAGGCAGCCTCGGTTCGTTCAACCTCTCCGGGCCACTGATCCGGACCACTGACGCCAATGGCAGGAAAAGAACCTTCCTCGGGTTCTTCTTCGGTGCCGACCTGCGGTTCGACCGAAACCCGACCAACGAATTCAGCTTCAACGGCACACCCTATCCCTTCTATCGTGTCAAGGATTCAGTCAAGCAGGCCCTGATCGCCCAGCCGGTGATCCCGAGCGCCCAGGGGGTGGTAAAATATAAGGGAGAATACCTGAGGTGGGACGCGTTCGACCAGATCACGTTTCAGGACGGATACCAAACAAAAGGCGGAACCTTCAGCACGAAATTCTCCTTTAACTTCACGCCGCTGATCGACCTGACCTTCGGGGGGTACCTGAACTTCTACGACAACATCGGATATAGCTACGGCAACTCGATGTTCAACTGGGAGAACAACGGCCGTTCATATGGCTACGACTGGCGTGCGTGGGCCCGCCTCACCCAGCGGTTCTCCGACAGGTCACCCGCTCAGGAGGAACGGTCAGCCAACCTGATCACCAACGCCTATTACCAGATCCAGGCCCAGATTCAGAAAAGCAAAGGATGGAATGAGTCGCAACGGCACGGAAAGAACATCTGGAACTATGGCCACGTGGGCAAATTTGAAACGGTCAAGGCTGAAACATTCGCCTTCGTCGACACCCTGTCGGGTTATCCCAGCGGGGTTTGGGCCATGGATAACTTCCGCGACGTGATCTACAAATTCACCCCGGGAACCCTCAACCCCGAACTGGCCAACGTGACCTCACAATATTATAATTCCTGGGATAATGAAGTCGGGCACTACCAAAACTACACCCAGGTCATCGGCGGTGGCGGCCTGATCAACGGGATGAACCTCGGATCGGTTTACGGTATGTTCTCTCTGCCCGGACAGCAGTACAACGGGTTCGGCCTGAGCGATAATACCACCTTCAGCATCAACGCTACCGGTTCGGCCGACCTCAAGAACCACGAGATCTCTTTCGGTTTCGAGTTCGAACAGCGCGACAACAGGAGCTGGAGCGTCAACCCGTTCGGCCTCTGGGGCCTGGCCCGCCAGTTGGTCAATATGCAGATTGAAATGCTCGACCTATCCAACCCGATTCCCGTGTTCGACAATAATGGCATCTTTATGGATACCATCCGGTATAACCGAATGTACAACGAAACCGACCATAAACTGTTCGACAGGAAACTGCGCGAACACCTCGGTCTTCCTGTCAACGGTACCGAATGGATCGATGTGTTCGCACTCGACCCCAGCGAGCTGGACCTGAACTATTTCAGCCCGGACGAGTTGCTCAACAACGGATCCTCACTGGTTGGATACCGCGGGTACGACCAGTACGGCAACCGCCTGAAGGAGAAACCGACTTTCCAGGATTTCTTCAACGCGAAAGATGATGACGGGTATTACAAGCGCCTGATCGCGCCCTACCAGCCGATCTACGCCGCCGGTTACCTGATGGACAAGTTCGCGTTCAACGACCTGATCTTTAACGTCGGGGTCCGTGTCGACCGTTACGACAACAACCAGTATGTGCTGAAAGATCCCTATAGTCTTTTTGATACCAAGAAGGTGAGCGATGTGGCCGGCAGTATGAACCCGACCGGTTCACACCCCGCCAATATGGGAGAAAACTTTGTCGTCTATGTCGATGACATCTTCGACCCCTCCACGATCAACGGTTACCGCAGCGGCGACACCTGGTACAACGCCTATGGAGTTGAAGTCAGCGACCCGTCCGTGATTGCTTCATCAACCGGTATTGCCCCCTATGTGGTCAATCCCGACAACGTCCAGCGGAGCGAGATCACCGTGGATGCTTTCGAGGACTATACCCCGCAGATCGCGGTGATGCCACGTATCTCCTTCTCCTTCCCGATTTCGGACGAGGCCCTGTTCTTTGCACACTACGACATCCTTGCCAAGCGTCCGGGCGGAACCTTCGACCCGACCACCTATATCTACCTGGCCAACAACCCGGGATCAACCGTCAACAACCCGAACCTGAAGCCGGAAAAGACCATTGACTATGAGTTGGGATTCCAGCAGCGACTGACCAATTCATCCTCACTGAAAATTTCCGCCTATTACCGCGAACAGCGCGATATGCAGCAGGCTATCAGGGTACTCGGAGCATTCCCGGTCAACTACTTCAGCTACGGTAACATCGACTTCGGTACTTCAAAGGGTTTGTCGGTTTCCTATGACCTGAGGAGGACGGGCAACATCACCCTCCGCGCCAACTATACCCTGGGGTACTCATCCGCCACCGGCTCCAGCGCCGGACAGATGATGAACATCCTGCGTACCAATCAGCCGAACCTGAGGATTCTGGCCCCGACCAACTGGGATCAGCGTCACAAGTTCAACGTCAGCTTTGACTTCCGGTTCTTTGACGGCAAGGATTATAACGGACCGAAACTGTTTGGAAAAGACATCCTCTCCAACTCCGGTGCCAACTTCACCGTGGTGACCGGCTCCGGATATCCCTACTCCCGGACGATGGGTGTTGGTGAGAGCGGTCTGAAAGGCTCCATCAACGGCTCACGCCTGCCCTGGACTACCAATATTAAAATGAGGGCCGACAAGGACTTTATCCTTAATCTGAAGAAGAGCGGCGAAAACAGGCGCAAGCAGCTGGTCCTGAATGTCTACCTGGATGTGGACAACCTCCTCAATACGAAAACCGTCTATGGCGTTTACTCCGCAACGGGCGATCCGCTTGACGATGGCTACCTGACTGCGCCGAAAATGCAGCAGCAGATCAATACGCAGAACGATCCTGAATCCTACAGGATGTACTACCAGATCCGTCTGTGGAACGGCAGCGGTTACGGAAACCCGCGCACGATGAGACTTGGAGTATCGCTTAATTTCTAACCGGTAAATTCTAAACACTTTGAAAACAATGAAAAGAGCGATTAAATATATCCTGCCGGCTATCATTGCCCTATTCCTGGTATCCAATCCCCTGTGGGCTGAGAAATATGTGGGTGGAAAACCTGGGGATGTCGATCTAAAGGGCTTTGCCGCAGGTTGTGCGGTGGGTAAGACGGTGACGGAAATCTCCCTGAACAACGTCAGGACATTCATTCGAATGGACGGTGTGCTTTGGACGGATATCGGCGGAGGAAACTCCGGTTATGAAATCCCCAAGGGATCCGGTAAAACCTCTATTTACGCCGGTGGTATCTGGATCGGCGGTACCGACGTCAACGGCCAGTTGAAACTGACCGCTGTCAGGTTTATCAATTACCAGCGCCACTATTGGCCTGGTCCGCTGATTATGCACGGCGAGGCGCGCGGTACGACCGATATCGAGGTTTGCTACCAGTACGACAGGCACTACCAGATCACCCGGTACCAGGTGGCCGCTTTCCGCGAGTGGTACAACTCAACCCCTGAAGAGCGGGATCGTAATTTCAAGGGATACTCCATTCCGACCATCATCAACGACTGGCCGGCTCACGCCGACGCAGCCGCCGGGTATGACTTTTACCTGGCCCCCTTCTGGGATAACAATGATGACAGGATCTACAACCCTGGCGACGGTGATTATCCTTTCTACGACCTGGACGGCATCCTCCCCTGCGGTACTTCCCGCGAACTGAGGCGTCCCCGCCTTTATGGCGATGGAACCGCCTGGTGGGTCTATAATGACAGGGGTAACATCCATACAGGCCCGGCCAGCGACGCA
>JAWOHI010000149.1:0-17217 GCA_046485255.1 Bacteroidales bacterium | reverse complement strand
TTGAATCTCAGAGTCGAAATTGATCCGCGGTCCGGGTTTTGCTTCGGGGTGGTGCGGGCTATCCGCAGGGCTGAGGAGATCCTGCAAGCGGATGGCACGCTTTACTGCCTGGGGCAGATCGTTCACAACGACGAAGAGGTGAAGCGCCTTGAGGAGATGGGTATGATCACCTTAAGGCATAAAGATCTTGGCGCAATTCACCACAGCAAGGTGCTCATCCGGGCCCACGGAGAACCGCCCGAAACATACGAGATGTTGCGCCGGAACGGGAACGAGATCCTGGATGCCACCTGCCCGATCGTCCTCCGGCTGCAAGACCGGATCCAGGATTCGGAGGAGGAGGGGGATTTTGTTCTGATCTTCGGCAAGAAGGACCACCCGGAAGTGATCGGCCTGATGGGTCATATAAATAATAACGGACAGGTATTCAGTTCAATGGATGAGCTTGACCTTTCCGTTCTGCCTTCACAGGTAACCCTGTACAGCCAGACTACGATGAATGTCGATCAGTTGTATGAGGTTCGACAGCTTCTGGAGCAATCGGGCATCCGGGTCAAGCTGAAGGACACCGTCTGCCGGCAGGTGTCAGGGCGCAGACGAGATATGACCGATTTCTGCCGGTCGCACGACCGGATCATTTTCGTTGCCGGCCGCAATTCTTCCAACGGCAAGGTCCTCTATGCGGTTTGCCACGAGGTTAACGCCAAAAGCCACAAGGTCGTCTCGGTGGATGAGATAGACTCTTCCTGGTTTGCCCCGGGCGAATCGATTGGCATCTGCGGGGCTACCTCCACGCCGAAATGGTTGATGGAGGATGTGAGGGATTATCTGCTGACTCTCTGAATCGTAGCAATTTATTTCAAACTACCTTGCCGTCAGTCTAATGCCGCGATTGTTCCCGGTTGCCGTCATCACGAACACCTCCGCCGATTCTCCCTGCCGTCCGCGCGTGAGCAAGACCAGCCGGATCTGGTCATCGGTCAGGCCCGGGAACAGCCTGCGGTAGGGTCTGACCCGCACTTTGCCCAGTGCTTTGTGGGAGGGCAGCGTGTTCCAACCCAGAAGCTCATTGCCGGGGACCACTCCTTTCAGGGCCGCCTCCCCCGTTGAATCCACCCTAATGATCAGGATCTTGCCCTCCGGATCGCGCTCCAGCTCCATTCCAAAAGATGCGGCAAACCGGTCGGGCCAGGAAACAACCGGTACCTGTGCCTGCAAATTCGTCAGGCTCAGGAGGCTGATCAGCAACAGGATGGTCACGGGGTTTTTCAAAATGCCGAATTGGGTGAAATGAACCCCACCGGCCAGGCAGGACTATCCAGGATCGTTGCGTTGCGGGTCATCCGGCTCTTGCCGGCAAGGAGGGTTACCCGGTACTGCCCCGGCGCAAGCCGTTCGGTACGGATAAAAGCACGGTGAAGCCCTGGCTCACGGGCCACTTTCTGCTCCATCAGCACCTTATCATACAGGTCGGTAACCCGGATCGACACCTCGTCGCGCGCATCGAGCTTCCCGATATGGTAATAGTATTCCAGCCCGTTTGGTTCGTTCCGCGGCCGCAGGTGGTTGTCGCCGGTCATCTCGTAATTTCCCCAGCCCGACCGTGGGGAGTAGTTGAACTGAGGTTTTGGGTGGATAGCGAACAGGTGAAACCGTTTGGACAGGATGGAATCGGCGAGCTCCCCGATGGGAGCCACATCGGTGATCCAGCATCCGCGGCCGTAAGTCCCGACGATCAGGTCCTGCTCTCTCGGATGGACCAGCAGGTCGGTGACCGGAACAGGGGGCATATTGGCTTTGAAGGGGAGCCAGGATGTGCCTCCGTCAAGGCTTAGGTACACGCCCGCATCGGTGCCGGCATACAGGACCTGGGGATTCGATGGGTCTTCGCAGAGGGCCGAAACGGGGGCATCGGGCAGGCCATTGGTGATCGCCTCCCAGGTGGCGCCGAAATCGGTAGTTTTGTAAATGAACGGCTTGAACAGGTCGTTCCGGAAGCCTGATTTGCAGATGTAGGCTGTTCCGGCATCGAAACCCGATGCCACCGCGCGGGTGACATACAGCTCAACGGGGGTATCCGCGCCGTGCAACCGATGGGTCATCTCCTCCCAGGCAACCCCGTGGTTGCGGGTCAGGTGCACCCGCCCGTCGTCGGTGCCCACCCAGATGACTCCGGACTGCAGCGGCGACTCATTGATGGCGGAGATGGCGCAGTACTGCATATGCCCCTTGCCGTTGATCTTCTGCGGATCGTTGGTGGTGAGGTCGGGGCTGATCCGCTCCCAGTTGTCGCCCCGGTTAAGCGATCGCATCAGGTATTGGCCTCCCGTGTACAGGATGGCGTTATTGAAAGGGCTGATCTCCAGTGGGGTGGTCCAGGTGTTGCGGATCCGTTCTTCACCCTCCCTGGCCCGGGGCACGATGTATTGGCGGGTGCCGAGCAGCTGGTCGACCCGGTTGTGGAGTCCGAACTGACCGGTATAATAGAGCCAGCGGTTGTTTTCACGGTCAATTTTGGTGTACATCCCATCGGCTTCGCCGGTGATCACCCAGTCTTCGGGACCGATCGAGCCCGACCAGCTGTTGCTCGGCCCTTTCCAGGTTTCGTGGTCCTGCAGGCCGATGTACACGTTATATGGCTGTGAATCATCCGCTTCCACATCGTAGATCTCTCCACCGGGCAGGTGGTAGTAGTGATGCATCGATAGTCCCTGGTCCCAGGTGGAGTAGATGCCGCCATCGCTACCGAGCTTGATGTGCCTGGGATCTTCGGGATCGATCCAGAAGCAGCGCACATCGCCGAAATTACTCCTGAAGCGGTCGCGGTTGCGCCACCCCTGCGGCCAGGTCTTGCCTCCGTCGAAGGAATAGAACATCGAGACGCCGATGATATAGACGTTCTCGGGGTTCACCGGATCGACGTAGATCTGGTTGAACGAGTAGGCGGCCTTGCCGCTCACGTCCGTTTCGTCGTCAGACACTTTGCGCCAGTTCTCCCCGGCATTGTCCGACCGGTACACTTCACCGCCGATCAGGGCATCATAGGTGGCATCGATGTTGGAATCGGTCTGGCGCAGTTTCGACAGGTCGAAGTTTGGATCGGGGTTGAGGTTTTGGATGACTGCGTAGAGGATATCCGGGTTTGACCGGTGGATGTCGATGCCGATCCGGCCGATCTCGCCCTGTGGAAGCCCGTTGATCAGCATTTTCCAGGATTGCCCGCCGTCAATGGTCTTGTATATCCGGCTGCCCTCTCCCCCGGGCTCGAATGTCCAGGGGAGTCGGTACTTCTCATACGAGGCGGCATAGAGGATATCGGGGTTGGAACGGTTGATGACGAGGTCGATGATCCCGATGTGTTCGTTGATGTACAGCACTTTTTCCCAGGTTTCGCCGCCGTCGGTGGTTTTATAAACACCGCGTTCCTCGTTGGGTGTGTAGAGGTGCCCCATCACCGCCACGTAGACGATGTCCGGATGGGTGGGGTGGATGATGATCCGGTTGATATGGTGTGAGTCTTTGAGCCCGCGGGGGGTCCAGCTCTTGCCGCCGTCATCCGAACGGTAGATGCCGTTGCCGGCATAGGATGAGCGGGCGTTGAAGGCTTCGCCGGTTCCCACCCACAGCTGTTCCGGTTTGCCCGGTGTCACCTCGACGGCGCCTATGGAGGTGGTGCCAAGGTCATCGGTGATGCACTCGAAGGTGGTTCCGTTGTTGATGGTTTTCCAGACGCCACCGGCGCGCAGGGCCACGTAGAACGTGTAGCGGTTGGCCTCGTCAGGTTTCTCGGGCACGGCGATATCGCTCACCCAGGCGCCTGCCCGGAATGCACCGATGTTCCGGTAGGTGAAATCCTTGAAGAGCTCCGGGCTCACCTGTGCCTGCAAGGAGGAGGTTAGGGCAGCGAGGAAGAGAATTCCCAGGGATTGGCGGATCAGGGTAATAGTTGTTTTCATCGTACAGGGGTTATGCGGGTAAAAATAGTGATCCCGATCCTGATACCCGATACCTTGGACCTGAAACCTGAAACCAAACTGCCATAAAACACGAACGGGAAACCATCGTTTGATGATTTCCCGTTCCCACCTTCCAGTTGCCGTAGCATCCGGATGTGGCCAAGCTACTGTTTCAAGCCGCCTGAGTTTTTAATTTAACCTGGTGGGATGGGCCTTTCAGCCTTCGGCAATCACGGGTGTGTGTCCCGTCTTTGGCCTGACTTACGTCTGCCTCCAGGTGCAGTCGGCACCACGGATTACCCTTCCAGGAGAACGCTTCCAGTTACTTTCGGCTGGTTCGGCTTTTTCCGGATCACTCCTTTCATTGCCCTGCCGGTCGATTGTTCGCCTTGGCCTCTGCCTGATAGTCAGCTTTGCTTTCGCTGTATCTGAAACATCCCGTTCAAAGAACCCCCCAGTTTGTTGCGACCTTTAATCGCTCACTTGGTACGATCAAAATTAAACCTTAAAATCAATTTGTCAAGGGTTTTTACCCCCTTTGTATGCACCATCAATCAACACTGGTTATTAACAATTGTTCATAACTTTTTCTACTTCGTGATCCGCTCCAGCCGCTTCATAATCGAGAAGATGAACAAAGCGGAGAGCAGGCAGCAGACGATGAAGATAAGCCACAGTGCCCACAGGTCGAGTTTGCCCCAGAAGGTGCTGCCGACAAAGAGCAGCTTGTTGCCCACGGCAGTTGCCAGGAGCCAGCCGCCCTGCATCAGGCCCTGGAACCTGCCAGGGGCCACCTTCGAAACGAAAGAGAGTCCAATCGGGCTGAGGAACAGTTCCGCCACGGTAAGGATCAGGTAGGAGGAGATGAGCCAGTAAGGCATTACCCTGGAGGAGTCGGGGACGGGGCTGTACTTGATGGCGCCGGTTTCGTCGACGATCTTCAGTTCGTGGGGGGAGACCAGGTTGAGCGAGCCAACCAGGATGATCAGGAATCCGATGGCGGCGATGATCATACCGATACCAATTTTCCGTGGGGTGGATGGCTCCTTGCCTTTCTTGTTCAGCCACGAGAAGAATCCCATCACGATGAAAGTGAGGGTGACGATAAAGAGCGGGTTGAACGACTGGAACACTTCCGGTGAGATCGGGTTCTGTGCTTCGCCTCTGCGGAAGAGGAAGAATGCGGCGGTACTCCCGGCCACCAGCAGGGCGGCTCCCATCAGACGGGTGTTGAGGGTGCGCTTGCGGCCCAGGACGATGACCAGACCGGCGATGAGTGCGATCACGGAGAGGATGTTCTCCAGGGTGAAGAACATAAAGGTATAGGGATCAACGGTCTTAACCGTGTAGTCGCGTGCGAAGAAGGTGAGCGTCAGGCCGTTCTGGTGGAACGACATCCAGAAGAAGATGACCACCAGGAAGACCAGCGTGAGGGCGATCACCCGTTGACGCTCCTCTTTTTTTGAAATCGTGATGATCCAGGTGACGAAGATGGCAAATATACCGAAGGCAGCACCGGTGGCGATGTTATCGCCATCCAGCATTGTTCCCCCGGTGGCGGTGGCCTTCAATAGGGCAATCCCCACAGCGGCCAGCACGCCGACCAGCAGGGCGGGAACGATGGCCCAGGGCTTTTCGCCGAAGGAGATGGTCTTCTGGGTGGCAACCTTTTCCTTGTTGGGAAGCAGCTTGCTGAACACCAGGTAAACAACCAGCGAAACCACCATTGCGACGGCGGCGATCATAAAGGCGTAGTTATACCCGCGCGAAAAAACATCCAGGTAGGAGGAGGCGAAAGCCGAAAGATCCGTCACCGAACCACCCAGGCTCACCTGGTTGGCCAGGGCCTGCAGCTGGCCAGGATCCTGCAGTACACCACCCAGATACTGATGGCAGAGGGCGGGAAGGGCCCCGTCGTGCAGGAAGCCGTTAGATTCGAGCCACCAGTTACGGATGCCTGTTGCGGCAAAAGGAGCGAAGAAGGCGCCCACGTTGATCCCCATATAGAAGATCATAAAGGCCGAGTCGCGGATCTTGGCATACTTCTCATCATCATACATCTGTCCGACCACTGCCTGGAGGTTCCCCTTGAAGAGACCGTTACCCAGGGCGATGGTGCCCAGACCAACCACGGTGATTGCCAGGGGCAATCCGGGAAAGGCCAGCAGCGCATAACCGGCAAACATGATGATCTGCCCGACCATTATCACGGTCTTGTATTTCCTGGTATAGTCGGCGAGCAATCCCCCAACCAGCGCCAGCGCATAAATGGCAAAATAGAACCAGCTGTAGATGCTCCCGGCCACGTCCTCCGAAAGGCCATATTTGGCCTGAAGGAACAGCACCAGGATAGCCATCATCGTGTAAAATCCGAACCGCTCGCCCATATTCGCAAAAAAGGCGACGATCAGACCCTTAGGATGCTTTTTGAACATAGTAGCAATAGTTATAAGTTTATAATAGAACACCGAAAGGAATGGCACAAATATAGAAATCTTTTGTTATCGCTTCCATTTCACCTCTTTTTGAGTAGTTTTAGGGGTTGTGAAGATACTGCTCACCGGCCAGATCAGAGATGCGGATGAGTACACGATCCGTGAAGAGCCCGTCCGATCCGTCGACCTGATGGAGCGGGCTGCGGAAGGTCTTTCCGGTGCCATCAGGCACGATTTTGCCACCTCATCCCGGTTCAGGATCTTTGCCGGGTGCGGGAACAATGGAGGCGATGGCATCGCCCTGGCCCGTATGCTGGCCCACCGGGGCAAAATGGTCTCCCTGCATCTCCTGAAGCCCGACCGGGATCTTTCGCCCGATGCCCGGATCAACCTGGAGCGGCTTCCGGAGTTGGAAAATCTGGAAATGAGCATTTTAGGACCTGACGATTCCCTGCCCGGGATACAGGGGGAGGAGGTGGTCATCGATGCCCTCTTTGGCTCCGGACTTACCCGGGAGCCCGAAGGAAACCCGGCCCGGATCATCGACCACATCAACCGTTCGGACTGCAAGGTGATCGCCGTCGACCTGCCCTCCGGACTGTTCGGCGATGATAACCGCACCAACAGCCGGAAGCACGTCGTTAAGGCAACGGTCACCTACTCATTCCAGATTCCCAAGCTCGCTTTCTTTCTGCCTGAAAATCAAGAATATGTCGGGCGGTGGAGCGTGATCCCGATCGGACTGCACCCGAAATTCATCGAGAATTGCGTTACGCCCTGGCACTATACCTGTCAGGCCGATGTGGCAGACTGGCTCACTCCACGCTCCAAGTTCGACCATAAAGGCCGATTCGGCCACGCGATCCTTTTCTGCGGCTCCACCGGCAAGATGGGGGCGGCCATCCTCGCCGCCCGGGCTGCCATACGGTCGGGTTGCGGGTTGCTCACGATGCACATACCCGCCGGGGGGAACGCCATCATCCAGATGGCCGTCCCCGAATCGATGACAATCCCGGATCCCGATCCCGGCCACTGGTCCACCGTCGGCGACCTTTCCCGATTCACCGCTGCCGGCGCGGGGCCGGGAATCGGGCTTGACCCGCAAACCTGGAGCGCCCTGTCTGGCCTGCTGAGCCGGTCGGCCAGCCCACTGGTCCTGGATGCCGATGCCCTCAACCTACTGGCCGCAAATCCGGGGTCCCTGCTTAAAGTGCCACAGAACAGCATCCTGACTCCCCACCCGGGCGAATACAACCGGCTGTTTGGAGAGGATCCCGACGACCTGACCAGGCTCAACCGGCTCCGCGAACTGGCAGGAACCTACCGCCTCGTGATCGTCCTCAAGGGCGCCCATACCGCCGTGGCCGGCCCCGACGGATCGGTCTGGTTCAACACCACCGGCAACCCAGGAATGGCCAAGGGCGGATCGGGAGATGTGCTCACCGGCATCATCACCTCGCTGCTGGCCAGGGGATTGGAGCCGTTCACCGCCGCGCGGCTCGGCGTTTACCTGCACGGATTGGCCGGCGACCTGGCCGCCGGGGAGAACGGTTTGGAAGCCCTGACCGCCGGTGACATAATTAATCACATCGGTCCGGCGTTTAATAGATCTCAAAAACCATCGATATGAAATACCTGAAGATTCCGCTGCTCTGCCTGATCGCCCTGAGTGCGGCGGGGTGCGCATTTCAAAAACCATTGACTGGCAAAGTTACCGTTGACAAGGCGCAATCCGGCCTTACCGTGGACCATTACGCCCTGTTCTACAGCCTGCCGCGCACAGTCCTGGATATCAGCGTGGTCGTGGATAAGACGATAACCCGCCCCGGCCCCTTTGCCGCCTATGCCGAGCGTTTTCTGGGCATCCCCGGGGTGGTGAACGCCGAATCGGTGGAGTACGCCATCGTGGAAGTCAAGGCCGCCAGCCACCCGGAGAAAGACCCGGATCAAACCTACCTGCTCAAGACACACGGCCACGCCTATGGCGCACGGGTAAGCCTGACCGCCGACGGGATCATCCGAGGAGTGAACATCCCAATAAATACCGACTTGACAATCAGTCAGGTTACCGTGGCCGACCTACGTGAGGCGAAGTTTGACAATCCCGAATACCCTGAACTGACCCTGCGCAAGAACTTTGAACCAGTGCCCGACACGATCTTCCGGATCGTTCGCACCGATACCTCCTTTTACCGGCTGCCGCTGATCCGCAAGGTGGAAGGACAGAAAACCCTTCTGGCCCAGGCCGAAGAGGCGGCCTCCGTGTTGATGAAGATCCGGTCGAGCCGATTTGCCATCCTCAATGGCGATATTTTCGATTCGCTGGATTCTCCGGTCGCATTCCCGGAAGGATCTTCACTGGAGGTGATCCTGAGGGAACTGGGCCTCCTCGAGCAGGACTATATGTCGCTCTTCACTGGCCGGAGCCAGACCACCCGCGAAACCCACCATTTCACCTATACCCCCCTTGGCGCCGATCTGAGTGAAGAGTCAACCCTCTGCTATTTCTCCCGCCTCTATGGTATCAGCGAGGAACGGGCCGGGAATGGTGAGCCGGTTACCATAAGCCTGAGCCGGTCTGTCCTCAACCGGGCTGAACCAATCCGCTTTGATGAGGGGACCGACAAGGCGCCCAGGGAGAAAGGGCTGGCCTACCGGATCCCGGAGCAGGCAAGGGTGGAAGTGAACCGGCTGGGACAGAACCTGTTCGCCCGCGAAATGCTGATCGCCCAGTGCGGAACGGTCGGGTTCATACCCCCGGGCGTCCTGGCGGATGATAAAACGGCGATCGAATTCTACCCGGCATACGGATCAATAAAAAACATCTTCCGCAGGTAATCATTTTTTATACTTTTAACCCCTTAAACCAATAACCCCCAATCAATGGAAAAACTTAGAGCAACACTCAGGGAATCAAAAACCGCCAGATGGGTGGCCCTGGGCATTGTCGCCTTTACGATGTTGTGCGGTTACTATCTGACCGACAGCATGGCTCCCCTGAAAGGGCTGCTTGAAGGGCAGCTCGAGTGGAACAGCTCGCAGTATGGCTTCTTTACCAGTGCCTATGGCTGGTTTAACGTGTTCCTGCTGTTCCTGATCATCGGGGGGATCATCCTCGATAAAATGGGGGTGCGGTTTACGGGCCTGATGGCGGCTTCCATCATGGTGGCGGGGGCTGCTCTCAAGTACTGGGCGGTATCGACCCATATGCTCGACGGACAGACCTGGCACATACTCTGGTTCGACGTCAAAGCCCAGGTTATGATGGCGGCCTTAGGCTTCGCCATTTTCGGAGTGGGGATCGAGGTGGCGGGAATCACCGTCTCCAAGATCATCGTCAAATGGTTCAAAGGCCGGGAAATGGCCCTGGCTATGGGCTTGGAGATGGCTATGGCCCGGTTGGGCACCGCACTGGCCTTGTCGGCCTCGCTCCCGATTGCCAAAGGGCTGGGGCACGTTTCCGCCCCGATCCTGCTGGGATTGATCTTGTTGTGTATCGGACTGATCTCCTTCATCATTTACACCTTTATGGATAAGAAGTTCGACAGGGAGCAGGCTGCATACGATAAAGCCAACGCCATCGTGGATACCGAGGAATCGTTCAAGATTTCGGATATCGGCAAGATTTTTACCAACAAGGGCTGGTGGTTTATCGCCATCCTGTGCGTTTTGTTCTATTCTGCAGTTTTCCCGTTCCTGAAATATGCCCAGGACTTGATGGTCAATAAGTTCGGTGTTCCGGACAATATCGCCGGAACCATTCCGGCCCTGTTGCCGTTTGGAACCATCCTGCTGACCCCGCTGTTCGGGAACCTGTACGACAGGAAAGGGGAGGGTGCAACCATAATGATTATCGGAGCCTGCATCCTGATCTTTGTCCACGCGATGTTCTCCATCCCGTTCCTGAATCATTGGATTATTGCCATTTTCTTGACGATCCTGCTGGGCATCGGTTTTTCGCTGGTTCCCTCCGCGATGTGGCCTTCCGTTCCGAAAATCATACCTATGAAACAGCTGGGTACCGCCTATTCAATGATTTTCTGGGTTCAGAACTGGGGCCTGATGGGCGTTCCGGCACTGATCGGCTGGGTGCTTCAAACGTATTGCATCACCGGGCAGGTGGAAAAGGACGGAGCAATGGTGAATACCTATGATTACACCCTTCCAATGATCATCTTTATGTCGCTGGGCATCCTGGCAGTCGTGTTCGCCCTGCTGCTGAAAGCTGAGGACAAGAAGAAGGGCTATGGGCTGCAGATGCCGAACATAGTTAAGGATTAGGGCACAGGGGCACAGGGGCACAGGGGCATAGAGGCATAAGGAAATTAATTTAAATACTATGAGTAAAGATATTTTGGATTTAACGCCGGGGCCGGTCTGGAACTATTTTTATGACCTGACCCAGATTCCGAGGCCTTCGAAGCACGAGGCTGCGGTGGTTGAATATATGAAGAAGTTCGGTATGGATCTTGGGTTGGAGACCATCGTGGATGAGGTTGGCAACGTGATCATCCGCAAGCCCGCGACAGCGGGTCTGGAAGGGCAAAAGGGAATCATCCTGCAGGGGCACCTCGATATGGTGCCGCAGGCCAATTCCGATTCGGGGCACAATTTCGAGACCGACCCGATCCAGCCGTGGATCGACGGGGAGTGGGTGAAGGCCAGGGGAACTACCCTCGGTGCCGATAATGGGATCGGGGTGGCCGCTGCCATGGCCCTGCTGGCTTCAAAAGAGGTGCCGCACGGGCCGCTGGAGGCCCTGTTCACGGTTGATGAGGAGACTGGTATGACCGGAGCCTTTGCATTGAAGCCGGGGCTTCTCAAGGGCGACATTCTGATCAATCTCGACTCGGAAGATGAAGGTGAACTGTATGTCGGCTGCGCCGGCGGTTCCAATGCCAATATCCGGTTGAACTTCACGGCGGAATCGGTGGTGCCGGGAATGGTGCCGCTACGGCTATCCGTCACCGGTCTCAAAGGCGGCCATTCGGGTTTGGACATCATCCTCGGGAGGGGGAACTCAAACAAGATCCTGTTCCGGTTCCTTTACCAGGTGCTGGACAAATACGGCATCAGGATCGCCACGATCAACGGCGGCAACCTCCGGAATGCCATCCCCCGGGAGTCGTTCGTCACGATACTCGTCCCGGAAATGTCCGTTGAATCAGTGAAATCAGAGCTGGCCGACTTCCTGGCTGTGGTCAAGAACGAACTCTCTTCGGCCGATCCGGGAGTCACCATTAGCCTGGAACCGGCTGATATGCCGGAAACCCTCATCGACCGCGAATCGGCCAGGAAACTGACTTATGCGGTCTACGCCTGTCCGAACGGGGTGATGCGAATGAGCACCGATATGCCGGGTCTGGTGGAGACCTCCACCAACCTCGCCATCGTGAAATCGGAGCAGGACCACGTTTTTATTCGCTGTCTGCTTCGTAGCTCAGTGGATACGGCCAAAGCCGACCTGGAGAATATGTTCGCCAGCCTCTTTGCACTGGCCGGGGCGGAGATCGTCTTCGACGGGCAGTATCCAGGCTGGAAACCCAATATGGAATCCGGCATCCTGAAAAAATGTCAGGACGTTTACCAGCGCGATTTCGGCAAGATCCCGGAAATCAAGGCCATCCACGCCGGGCTTGAGTGCGGCATCCTGGGGGGCGCCTATCCCCACTGGGATATGATCTCCTTCGGCCCGACCATCCGCTTCCCGCACTCCCCTGACGAAAAAGTCAATATCGGAACGGTGCAGAAGTTTTGGGACTTTCTGAAGGCGATAGTTGGATAGCTATCGTCTCTTCCCTATCCGGTCCGGTGGAGACCATCGTGATGGGTACGTGGAGGTAGTTCTCGATGAAGCGGATATAGTTGGACAGCTCGGCCGGGAGCTCCTCAGGGCGGCGCAGGTGCCGGATGGGGGTTTTCCAGCCTGGCATTCCGGTATAGATGGGGATAACGGATGAAAGGCTTCCGAAGGGGAGTTCGGTGGTGGTGGCGCCATTGATCTCGTAGGCGGTAGCTATCTGGAGGGCGTCAAAGTCGCTGAGGACATCGGCCTTGGTCATTATCAGCCGGGTCACCCCATTAAGCATCACGGCATACCTGAGTGCTACCAGGTCGAGCCAGCCGCACCGCCTCGGGCGGCCGGTGGTGGATCCGAACTCGTGGCCCGTCTGCCGCATATTGTCGCCATCCTGATCAAACAGTTCGGTGGGGAAGGGCCCGCTCCCGACGCGGGTGCAATAGGCCTTGAATACCCCGATCACATCTCCGATGCTGGAGGGGGCCAGGCCCAGGCCGCTGCAGGCGCCGGAGCAGGTGGTGTTGGAGGAGGTGACGAAGGGGTAGCTGCCAAAGTCAATGTCCAGCATACTGCCCTGAGCCCCCTCGGCCAGTATGCTCTTACCTTCGGTGAGCCATTCGTTTATGAGATATTCACCGTTGACGAGGGTGAACTGCTTCAGGATCTCGATGGCTTCGAACCACTCCTGCTCAGGCAGCGGTTCATCGGTCTCAAAGCCCAGGTGAGCGATCTTTTCCAGGTGGGCATCCCGCAGCCGGGCATAACGGTCAGCAAAATCAGGCATTTCAATGTCGCCGATGCGTAGGCCCTCCCTTCCGGTCTTGTCGGTATAGGCCGGTCCGATCCCCTTGAGCGTGGATCCGATACGCCCGGCGCCCTTGGCATTCTCCTGGGCGGCGTCCAACAGGCGGTGGGTGGGAAGAATCAGGTGTGACTTTCTTGAAATCAGTAAATTACGTCTGGCATCAATCCCAAAACCTTTCAATCGGTCGATCTCCCTGCGGAAAATCACGGGGTCGATGACAAGCCCGCCCCCGATCAGGTTGGTCTTGCCAGAGTGAAAAATGCCGCTCGGAATAGTGTGCAGGACGTGCTTCTGGCCCTGGAACTCCAGCGTGTGGCCGGCATTCGGCCCGCCCTGGAACCGGGCGATCACGTCATATCCACCGGTCAGGACATCTACCAGTTTACCCTTCCCTTCGTCACCCCATTGCAGGCCCAGGAGAACATCAACTTTCATTTCAAGATGATTAACGGATTTCGGAAAATCAAAAAACCGGCACAAAATTAGGAATTTCCACCTGATTTTTCAGAAAAGAGAGGCTTTGCTTTCGGGCACTTACCAACCGGTGACCCGCGCCTGCTATTTTGATTTCAGGCAGTCGGGGCAGACGCCGTAGAAATAGAGGGAGTGCTGGGAGATGCGATAGTGCATCACGTTGGCCACCGTCTTTTCAATCTCGTGGATGCGCGGGTCGCAATACTCCTCCACCTTTCCGCAGGAGGTGCAGATGATGTGGTCGTGCTGCCGGCATAGGTAAGCCTTCTCGAACTGCGCGATATTCTTGCCAAACTGGTGCTTGATCACCAGCCCGCAATCGATCAGCAGGTCCATCGTATTGTACAGGGTTGCGCGGCTGACCCGGTAATTGGCGTTCTTCATCTGGATGTAGAGGGTCTCCACATCGAAATGGCCGTTCCTTGCATAAACCTCGTCCAGGATGGCAAAGCGCTCGGGGGTCTTCCGGTGTCCTTTTTTTTCGATGTACTCCGAGAAAATTTGCCTGACAATGGTCTGAACGTCTCTGCATTTCATTAGTAGTCCTCCATTTTCTCCATCCTTTTGACAGTATCGACGCCCTTGATGCGGGTCAGGTTAAAAATCAGGTTGGTGATATCATCCGTATTGTGAACATAAAGGTCGAAAATTCCTTCAAAAATTCCATCGTGCGCGTCAATGTTGAGCGACCGGATATTGACGTTCAGCTCTTTGGAGATCGTGTTGGTGATGTCACTGGCAATCCCCAGCCGGTCGATGCCGGTGACGTAAAGCCTCGCCAGGTAGGCCAGCATCTTGACGGAGGTCCATTGGGTCGGGACGATGAGGTTCCCCTTTTGCGACATCAGCCGGATGGCATTGTCACAAGTTGATTTATGAATGTTGATCTGGGAGGATTCCAGGTTGCGGAACCCGATGATCTCATCCCCGGGGATGGGGTGGCAGCAGGTAGCCAAATGGAACTCAAACACCTCCTCTTCTTTACCCCTGCTGCCGGTGGATTCGCCCGAATCAATGGCAGGTTGTTCTGATTTCTTGCTGAAAATCTGGAGGTTCCAGAACTTGACCTCCTTGCTCTTTGACCGCTTCTTCAGGATCTTCTTAATGGTTTCGAGCGAAATCTCGTCCCGCCCGAGGATCTGATAAAGGTCCTCCTTGTTGTTGACCCCGAACGACTCGAACAGTTTCCTGAAGACACTTGCCTGCGGACGGTAATTGAGCTGTTTCAGTTGCTCCTCCAGGATCTTCTGCCCGTTCTGGATCTGTTTCTTGCGCAGGTCCTTGAAAGTATCCTTTATGGAAGATTTGGCCTTGGCAGTCTTGACAAAGGCCAGTTGTTCGATCTGGGGGCTTTGGATATCGGAGGTGAGGATCTCCACCTGGTCGCCCGTATTGAGGGCCCGGGAGAGAGGTACCAGCTTGTGGTTGATTTTCACTCCGATAGCCTTCTTGCCAATTTCGGTGTGGATTTCGTAGGCGAAGTCAAGCGCCGTGGATCCCTGTGGCAGGATGACCTCCCTGCCTTTCGGGGTGAAGGTGACGATCTCATTGTCGAACAGGTTCATCTTGAAATCATCCACGAATTCCATATCGCCCGACTCGGGGTTCTTGATCGTTTCGGACACCTTTTTTAGCCAGCGGTCGACCTCTCCCTCCTTGGTGTCGCCCGTCTTGTATTTCCAGTGGGCGGCAAATCCGTGCTCGGCGATGTCGTTCATTCGTTCGGAGCGGATCTGTACCTCGATCCATTTGCCGTGAGGCCCCATAAACGTAGCGTGGAGTGCCTCGTAGCCGTTGGCTTTTGGCCGGCTCACCCAGTTGCGCAGGCGGTCGGGTTTCTCCTTGAAAATCGAAGCGATCAGGGAGTAGATGTGCAGGCATTGGGATGCCTCCGGCGTCTTGGGCTTGGGTTTGAAGACGATCCGCACGGCGAGGATGTCGTACACCTGTTCGAACGGGATCCCCTTTTCCTGCATCTTTCGCCAGACGGAGTAAATAGATTTGCTGCGTCCAAAGATGTCGAACCTGAACTTCTCCTCCTCCAGCTTTTGCCGAACCGGCTCGATGAATTTGTTGATGAAATGGGCGGAGATCTTCTCCGAGCGGCTGATCTGGTTTCTCAGATCTTCATATACCTCCGGGTTCTTGTACTTGAGGGCCAGGTCCTCCAGCTCCGTCTTGATCATATAGAGCCCCAGCCTGTGGGCGAGGGGAGCATAAAGGTAGAGCGTTTCCCCGGCGGTCTTGATCTGTTTCTTGCGGGGCAGGGCATCCAGCGTCCTCATATTGTGCAGCCGGTCGGCCAGCTTGATCAGTATCACCCGGACGTCGTCGACGAGGGTGAGCAGGAGCTTGCGGAAGGTGGATGCCTGGAGGGAGGAGTTGCTGTCGAAGGCACCGGTGATTTTTGTCAGGCCGTCGATGATGTTCATCACCCGGGTGCCGAACTCCGCCTCAATCTGCTCCAGTGAATAGTGGGTGTCCTCAACCACATCGTGGAGCAGCGCGCAAACAATGCTTCTGGTACCCAGCCCGATCTCCTCGGATACGATCCGGGCCACGGCAATGGGGTGGACCACGTAGGGCTCCCCTGACTTGCGCTTCTCACTGCCGTGGGCTTTGGAGGCAAAAAGGAAGGCTTTCCGGATCAGCTCCCTGTCGGCTCGGGCCAGGTTTTTTGGCAACCCGGCCATCAGCTCGCCATATGCTTCCTGGATTCGGCCCTGCTCTTCCGCGGTCAGTTCGAACATAGTCAATTCTGAAAATCAGGTGAAATTAACAAATCGCTGCTTAACCCTGACCGTTTTACCTGATTATTCGCGTGGTGCCCCCGGACCGGCCACCACCTCGATCATTCCACCCGGATCCAGGTGCCTGGCGGCCAGGGTACGGATCTGCTCGGGGGTGATCTCCTCGATCAGGCGGATGTATTCCAGCAGTTGCCTGAAGTCCATCTCGTGCAGCCACAGCGACCTGAACTGCTCCGCTGCCTGAATGGGGCCGTCGATGGAGCGTTGAACCTGGGCGATGAGGTAGTTGCGCACAAGGTCGAGCTCCGCCTGTGGCACCCGTTCCGAAGCCAGACGGATCATCTCCACCCGGCACTCCCGGAGGGCCGCATCGGCCGAGCCGGCCTCCACGGTCGATCCGACCATAAAGAAACCGTGGTCCCGCAGGCTGACCAGGTGAGAGGAGATCCCATAGGTGAGCCCCTTCTCCTCACGAATGTTCTTCATCAATCGCGACCCGAAATAGCCGCCCAGGATGGTGTTGACAACCGACAGCCCGTTAAAGTCAGGGTCTTTTCTCGAAAACAGCGGCTTGCCCATCCGGATCGATGACTGGACGGCATCTTCCATCGGCAATACGATCCGCGAGGATGACGCTGGTTGGGGTTCCGGAAGCGTATCCGGACCAGGTTGCCCCTGGCCCTCTCCGCGCGGCCACTCCTGTCCGAGGGCTTGGTCAATGAGAGGCAGGTAGCGGTCCGGATCGAGGCCTGTCACCAGGATGCGGCATCTTTCGGGGCGGTAATGGGTGCGGAAAAACCGGATCAGCTGGTCACGCTCCACCCCCGTGACATCCCCGTGCTCCGCGACGGCCCCGTAGGGGTGATGACGGCCGAACAGGGCTGCCGTGGGGGCTTTTCGCGACACGGAATCAACCCGGCGGTCATCCACTAGCATCGACTGGACCCGGTTTTGCTTGATGATCTCCAGCATATCCGCCGGGAAGGCGGGCTGGAAC
>JAWOHI010000116.1:0-17611 GCA_046485255.1 Bacteroidales bacterium | reverse complement strand
ATCCCGGGTCTTTCGGATGCCGGGAACTGCCGCGACTGGGAAACCAGCATTCCGGTTGACCTGACCAGGATTCGTAAGAAAGACGAGGATTATTGGAATGATCACCTCGGAACCCCCAAGGCGTTCATTAACCTGGACCAGGCCATCTCACTATGGCAGAATCGCTTCGGGAGTGCCACCCAGGTTAGGTTTGCTCCGGGATCAACCCGGGATGAGATTGAATCGGCCTTGATGGCACAGCTCCAGCCAGCGGATCTGGGGCTCGTCGTGACTGATCCCAGGCAAGTGGGGCTTCGGGCAGCCGGTAACGGAGTTGATTTCGGACAGCTCTTCCTCGGGCTGAGTTTCTTCCTTGCCCTGAGCGGCATCATCCTCAGCTTCCTGCTGATCCAACTGAACCTACTGTCGAGGAGCCATCATATCGGTACGCTCCGGGCGATCGGATGGCCTGGGAGCCGGATACGAGAGCTGCATCTGGGTGAGGGGCTTCTGGTATCCATCCTCGGGCTCCTGCTGGGGCTGGGCTTGACCTGGCTATATAATATACTGGTATTTAAAGCCTTAAACACGATTTGGAATGACATCGTCCTCACCGACTCCCTGAAGCTCTATTTCCGCCCCCGGGTGGTGGCAATAGGACTTGGGGCGGGACTGGCGATTGCCCTGGCTACCCAAGTCATCCTGGTCAACCGGTTCCTTCGCAGGGATATCGCAGCCATCCAAAGGAGGCGGGAACAAAACCCGGCCATAAGCTCCTCCATATCAAGAAAAACGGCCATTCTGGGACTTTCAGCCCTATCATCAGGCCTGATAATCTGGCAGGTCCTGACTAAAAGCACCTTGCAGCCGCTGCCCTTCCTGCTGGCCGGGAGTATGATCCTGGCCGCCCTGCTCCTCGCTGTCAATGAGCTGCTGATCCGTTGGAACCGGAAGGGGCTGGACTACCTGAGCCCTGCGGGTTTTTTTCGAAAAAGCCTCGCAAGGAACCGTAACCGCAGCTTGTCGGTGGTCACCCTCTTTTCCATCGGCGTCTTCCTTACGATCGCTATTGGGGCCAACCGGAAGGATGCCGGACTCGAATCTGGCCGTATTTCGGGGGGGACCGGGGGCTTTCTGCTTTTCGCCGAAACGACCGTACCCATCCTGGAAAACCTGAACGATAAGGAGGTGAGGCATAAAGCAGCCCTTGAGTCTGATTTTGAGGTGGTGCAAATGAAAAAACAGGATGGGGATGACGCCAGTTGCCTGAACCTGAACCAGGTATCTCAGCCTCCCCTGCTCGGAGTCCCTTCAGGCGCTCTTGATGGCCGCTTCACCTTTGCCAGGTTGTTGCCCGGAGTGGCCGCGGATGATCCCTGGCAGAGCCTCGGCAAACCGTTGCCCGGCGGGGCCGTTCCGGCCTTTGCCGATCAGACGGTGATCCAATGGGGCCTCGGCCTTCAGACAGGCGACACCCTCCACTACCTGAGTGAGGCGGGTGATTCGGTTAAGGTTGTGCTGATCGGCGGCCTCGCCAACTCAATATTTCAGGGAAACCTGCTGGTTTCAGCTGACGTCCTGGATCAGCTCTATCCCTCCAACAGCGGAAGCCGGGTCTTTCTTTTCGACGGGCCAGCGGATGAAGCAGAAGAGATTGAGTCGGAGTTCATCCGGATCTACCGGGATCACGGCATCGGATTGGAGCCTGCCACCGTCAGATTGGCCAGGTTTAACTCAATTGAGAACACCTACCTGTCGATCTTCCTGATAATGGGTACCCTAGGAATGCTCCTGGGAACGCTTGGGCTGGGCATCATCCTGCTCAGGAATTTGCAGGAGCGGGCACCTGAACTGGCGCTGTTCAGGGCTGCTGGATTCAGCCGGACCTTCATAACCGGACTGGTCTTCGGGGAATATGCCACCCTGCTATCGATCGGCACCCTGGTCGGAGGGATCGCCTCCATCATTTCGGTGATCCCGGGAATCCTTTCCCCAACAGGTGAAGTCTCGCTCTGGATGTTGCTGTTGATCCTCCTGATCCTGATCGGAAACGGTCTGGCCTGGGTTTTCCTGTTGGCGAGATCAGGCATTGGGAAAATCAGGTTAGCGCAAGAATTAAAAAATGAATAGTATATTTCATTTTTAATTATATTTGCAAACATTTTAACAACAACAACATCATCCAATGAAAAACGGTAAAGTAAAATTCTTTAATGTAACCAAAGGATTTGGGTTCATTAAAGATCTGGATTCCGACCAGGAGTATTTCGTCCACAGTACAGGTCTGATCGACAAGATTAAAGAGGACGACGAAGTAACATTTGAACTGCAGGAAGGCCGCAAAGGTCTTAATGCCGTTAACGTCAAACTTGCCTAAGAATAAAACTCCCTGGCAACATATGAAGAACTCCGCCCAAAGGCGGAGTTCTTTTTTTTATGGTGTTCAGACTTTTCCGGATCACTTGAAAACCATCCTGAACCGGGCCTTGCTTTCCACCGCCTCCCTGCTAAAGGCATCCGGATTATATCGGTTCTCCACGTACATCCTGGTTTGGTTGCAATAGAACTCGCTGGCCGGCACACCGGAAACACCGGTTGGAATGACGGTCAGCGACCGGTCCCAGTCGGCCGTGCTGTGCAAGTGACGGTTTGAAGCACCGTGGTCGACCCCCGACGGATTGCCCAGTGGGAAAGAATAGGGCCCCACGGTGTGGAAGCTTCCCCCCACTGGCCAGGGGCCGCTGTGGAAGCCAAACAGTTTGTCGATCAGCTTAACCTGTGCCATCGGATGCTTGAGGGTCAGGGTATGAACCCTTCCCCACTCCCAGGCGGCGGGATCGGCACCCAGCTTTACCTCCAGCGAACTGACCGCCTTACCAAAGGCACGATTGACCATATCCCCGAATGATTCGGTTACCCCGGGGGTGTTCACGTCATCGCACCATCCTGAAGATGGGTTCCCCAGGATATTCTCCGCAAAATTCTTAACCAGGGTTCTCTCCCGGATGAAGTCGTTAAACAGCTTCTCCTGCATCTGGTCGAGAGCCAGCTCTTCAACCAATTGATAATAAAACTGCTCGAATATCGTCGGTTCCGGCCTGCCGGAGTCGAAATCATAGTTCCAGCCACTGAGAAGCTCAAACGCTAGCCGGCCAGTCGGGGTCATATCGGTTTGCCTAAGCTGGACGAGGTACACCGGCAGGAATTTTTCCGCCATCTTGGAGGTCTGGTCTGCCTGGATTGCGGCAAAGTCGCTGATTGACAGGACCTCTTTCTCCAGGATCATTTCGCGGATGCGGTCGGCCCGGTAGGGCAGGTCGAACCAGCTACTGATGTAGTGGGGGTAATCGGGCCCGACAGTCTGGTTATTGGCGGAGATCACGTATCCGCACTCCGGATTGTAGGTGAAAGGAAGCTCTTCGAAGGGCACCAGCCCTTTCCAGTCGTAGGCTGATGTATCCCCCGGGAAAAGGGCGGTTCCGATGCCTTCACGTATCGGTAAACCGATAGTGGACTGCAGGCCGATGTTGCCATCCACATCGGCATATACCACGTTCTGATTGACGGCAATGAAGTGGGTCAAGGCATTTCTGAACTCCCCCCAATTCTGTGCCCGGTTAAGGAGGAATACCCCCAATAATTCATTACTGGGCTCCATTCCGTTCCAACGCATTGAAATGACTTGCCCGCTGATCCCCTTGAATCCTGATATGACCGGGCCACGGTGAGTGTACGCGATGGATTTGACCACGGAATCCTTCTTTCCGATGCGGATGGTCTCCTCGCGGACCCCGAACTTGTGCCAGGCGCCATCGAGCCTGTATTCAGACGAATCCTCCGGGTTTACCGTCTCGATGTAAAAATCGGCATCGTCGGTCATCACGTTGGTGAATCCCCAGGCTATCCGGTCGTTATGGCCGGCTACCACGAGGGGTTGGCCGGGAAGGACCACTCCCGTCACGTTGATTACCCCGGGCACCACCTGATGCATTTGATACCAGATCCCCGGAATCATCAGGCCGAGATGCATATCATTGGCCAGCAGGGGCATTCCGGTTTCGCTCCTGGATCCGGCAACCGCCCAGTTGTTACTGCCCATAAAGACGTCAAGCCCAAGGTCGTCGATGGCTTTTACCGTCTCCGCGAGTGCCGCGAGAACGTTCAGGTCGGGAGCTTCTCCATACCCGGGCTGGACATAAGTCCTCTGCCGTAACAAATCGGGTATCAGGTCGTCGTAAAGGTCATTCCCCACCTGCTGCCTGATCTGTTCGAGCAGCGTTTCGTTAGTCCAGCCCGTCGACAGGTCCCAGGCCATATACCCGATCAGGTTGATGGAATGTTCGGGTAGCCAGGGCTCCGGCTTGTATCCCAACAGGGTGAATTCGGGCGGCAGCCTCTTCCGGTTCGATTCGATGTACTGGTTGACACCGGAGCTGAACGCTTCCAGCGCGGATAGGATGTCCGGACCGGCCTCCTCCAGGATGCCCCTGGATTTCTCGGTCATCTTCAGCGAGCGGAACAGGAGATCGGCATTGATCAGGTCCTCCCCGAAGATCTCCGAGAGCCTTCCGGTAGTGACACGGCGGAGCAGGTCCATCTGCCACAGCCGGTCCTGGGCTTGCAGATAGCCCACAGCCATATACAGGTCCTTTTCGGAAGAGGCGTAGACGTGGGGGATTCCCAGGGAATCGCGCAGCACCTCCACCTGGTTGTCAAGCCCATTTAATTGCAGGTCCTTACCGTAATCGGGCAGAGCCCTGACCCGGATATCGTTCAGCAGAAGCCATCCGACTCCAGCCAGGAAAACCAAAACAAGAAAGATCAGCAGAAGGATTCTCTTTGTTTTCATAATCATAGGTTTATGTATCTGCCAAAGTAAATAAAATCAGGCTGACTCCACCCTCCCTTTCCAACCCTGCCTCGATTATGCTAACTTAGCCGTATGACACACAAAAAGCACCATTGGGCCATTCTCGGATGCGGGAAGATTGCCCGGAAATTCAGCGCCGACCTGCAACTATTGCCAAACGCCCGGCTTTACGCGGCCGCTTCGCGCTCGCTTGAGAAGGCTGAAGCGTTTGCCGGAGAGTTCGGTTTTGAAAAAGCGTATGGCTCGTATGAGGAGATGGCAGCCGATCCGCAGGTGGACGTCGTTTACGTGGCAACGCCCCACTCACACCATATGGAGCACGCCCTCCTCTGTCTGGAGCGCGGGAAGGCCGTGCTTTGTGAAAAGGCTTTTGCCCTCAATTCGGCCCAGGCCAACCGGATGATCGCTGCTGCCCGGCACAACGGGGTTTTTCTTATGGAAGCCTTCTGGACCCGATTCCAGCCCGCTTTTTTGAAGATGGTCGAAGTCGTGGCCTCGGGCCAGATCGGGAAACCCAGGGTTTTGCGCTCCGATTTCGCCTTTAATGGGGGCAACGACCTGTCGAGCCGCCTGTACAACCTTTCACTTGGCGGAGGTTCTTTGCTGGATATCGGCATCTATCCGGTATTCGTGGCTCTTCAGACCCTTGGCCGGCCGGGGGAGATCAAGACTTTCGCCGACCTGGCGCCCACGGGAGCCGACCGGACCATCAGCGTCCTGTTCAGGTACCCCGGTGGGGAGATGGCCTCCCTGGTTTCCAGTTTTGGCGTCTTCTCCGACACCCAGAGTGAGATCTGGTGCGAGAATGGCTTCATCCGGATGCGCCGGAGAGGCATTTCCACCACAACGGTAACTATTTGGAGGAATGACGGGCCGTCCGAAGAGCTGGAGTATGATTACCCCAGCGGGATGGGTTACCACCGGGAGGCGGCCCACGTGATGGAGTGCCTGGATGCCGGGTTAAAGGAGAGCCCCCTGCTGCCCCTCTTCTTCAGTTCACTCCTGATGGAAACACTCGACCGCATCCGGCAGGATGCCGGCATCAGATATCCTGATATTGAATAGTTTACACCGATGAATTCAGGTTACGCCTTTTGCTCGCTGGCAATAACCGGACTGATGATCCAGCCGGGCTGCTCCCCACGTGATGAGGTCCGGAAAAAGGACGATTCCAGGCATCCGAATATCATTGTCATCCTGGCCGATGATCTGGGTTTCGGCGATCTGAGCTGCTACGGGTCGACCCAATTGCGCACGCCGAACATTGACCGCCTGGCCCAGTCGGGGCTGCGTTTCACCAACGGGTACTGTTCTTCCGCAACCAGCACCCCGAGCCGTTTTGCGTTGCTGACCGGCAGCTACCCCTGGCGCAACCAGCGTGCCAGGGTCTTGCCGGGAGATGCGCCTTTGCTGATCGATACATCCCTGACCACCCTGCCGGGTATGCTCAGGAGTGCCGGATATGCCACCGGGATCGTTGGCAAATGGCATCTTGGGCTCGGAAACGGGCAGGTCGACTGGAACAGGCGGGTTGGGCCCGGGCCCAACGAGGTGGGTTTTGACTACTCCTTCATTATGGCAGCCACCAACGACCGTTGCCCGACGGTTTACCTGGAGGATGGCCGGGTGGTCGGGCTCGATCCCGATGATCCGATTGAGGTCAGTTACCGGGAAAATTTTCCGGGTGAACCCACCGGGCGGGAGCATCCCGAATCAATCCGTATGGGCTTGACCCACGGTCACGACGGCACGATCGTCAACGGAATATCCCGGATCGGATTTATGAGAGGGGGTGCAAGGGCCCGCTGGGTAGACGAGGAGATGGCCGGGGTATTCCTGGAAAAAGCGGTGGAATATGTTGAAAGTAATGCCGAAAGACCATTCTTCCTCTACTTCGCCCTTCACCAACCGCACGTGCCCCGGGTACCTTCCCCGGAGTTTGAGGGGCGGTCGGGGCTGGGGCCCAGGGGAGATGTCATACTGGAGGCGGACTGGATGGTTGGGGAATTATTGAAGTCGATCGACCGGCTGGGCATCGGCAAGCGGACGATCATCCTCTTTACCAGTGATAACGGACCGGTCCTCGATGACGGGTATGCCGACCTGGCGGTCGAACTCAACGGTGGCCACACCCCGGCGGGAATTCTCAGGGGAGGAAAGTATAGCCTCTTCGACGGGGGCACCCACGTACCCTTTATCATCAGCTGGCCCGGCCGTATCAACCCGGGCGTTTCGGGAGCCCTGGTCAGCCAGGTTGACCTGGCCGCCACCTTTGCCCAAATGACCGGCCAGCCAAACCCGGGGCCCGACAGTGAGAATCTGCTGGATGCCCTGATGGGCCAGTCCGAAATAGGACGGACACAACTGATCCTGGAAAATGGATCAGGACGCACCACCCTCCGCAGCGAACGGTGGGTCCTGATTCCTTCCTACCCTGGAACCCCCTTATTCAGGTTGGTCAATATCGAATCCGGATTCCTGGGTGAGCCCCAACTCTATGACCTGGTCGAAGATCCCGCACAAAAGAACAACCTCGCGCCGGCGTTGCCGGAACAGGTGACGGAATTAACCCAGGCACTTTTAATGCAAACAACTGAAAAACAGCAATAAAACCTGCCAAAGCATCCTATTGGCACGGAAGTTGCAAATGTTAAACCGAAAACAAACAGGCAGCGACAAATGGGCCAACGTATCAGGTTATCGTATTATTTACATATATTAGCACGAAAAATTTACTAACTCTCTTTTACTAACCACTCAAGGAGGACGATCATGTTAATTAAATTCTTACCGGTTCTGTTACTCGGAGGGCTTCTGATGGCAAGCGCTCCTTCGGGTGCCGATTTTCTTTACATCGGGGCTGGAAAGTGCAAACCCTGCCACAATTCAGCAGCCAAGGGAGAACAGTTCAAGCAGTGGGCTTCAACACCCCACGCCAATGCAATGAAAAGCCTGAAGGGTGATGAGGCTAAAAACCCCAAGTGCTTGAAGTGCCACTCGACAGCCGCCTCGGTTCCCCAGAAATTATGGGAAACCATCACGGTTGAAGAGGGTGTTTCCTGCGAAACCTGTCACGGCCCGGGTAGCGCCTACAAGACTGCCTCGATAATGAAAGACCTGGCCAAATCGAAAGCCAACGGCCTGATCGAGCCGGATGAGAAGTTGTGCAAGACCTGCCACAATCCGGAGAGCCCGACATTCAAGGGATTCGATTACAAGAAAGCTTCGGTGGCCATTGCCCACCCCAACCCCAACAAGTAAACAACCGGCAAAAAAAAGAGGCTGCCCTTTCGGGGCAGCCTCTTTTTCATTAATGATAGCCGGTCAGTACCGAGTAGATGATCAACCCGACCAGGGACAATCCAAAGGCGAGGAAGAAATAACCGAACACCTTGACGATCTTTTCCCACGCGGGGATGGTCTCCTTCTTGACCAGCACTTTCCTCAACCGTCCTGAAGCTTTGAGCTCCTCATACTCACGCGGCCGCTCCAGCTTGTAATCGGCCATCGGGACCAGGCCCGTGAAGATGACCGTATCCATCGGAAAAGCATCCGGGCGCAGATGGGTATTGAAGAAGTGGATCGTAAATATGAATCCAACGGCGAGCAGGGCCTCGTCACTGTGGATTATCTGGGCTACGTTGATCAGCCACCCCGGAAAAATCCGGGTAAACAGCTCGGGAAACCAAAGGATCAGCCCGGAAAACCCGATCACGGCGACACCCCAGAACACGGCCATATAATCAAACTTCTCCCAATAGGTCCATCGCCCATATTCCGGCCGGGGCCCCCGACCGATGAACCATTTGATGGTGGCTACAAAATCCTTGATATCCTGTTTGTTGAACATAAGAGAACTCTTCCCGAATATAAAGCGTCCGGCAGGGATCTTCTTCCTGATCTTGGTTCGGATCAGCATAAACAGGTGAAAAAAGAAATAGCCGAACGTGATCACGGCTCCGATCCGGTGAATCACGCCGGCGACGTGAACACCGCCGATCAGCCTGGCAAGGAAACCAGCCCACTCCATATTCGAGAATTTCAGGATCATTCCCGTCAGAGCCAGCATCTCAAAGCTGATGATCACGAAGATGTGGGTCAAGCGCTGGTTGCGCTCAAACCGGCGGATGAAGTACTTGTCGGTCAGGCTGTCACGCTCTCTTCTTTTATGCTTGAGACCCATCAGTGACCGTGGGAACCAAAGCAGCAGATGAAGGCCGAAAAAGCCAAACACCCCGATCAGGAGGAACGTCATACCCCAGAAAGTGTAGTACAGGATGGAGTATTTCTCCTTGTTGTGATGGGTGGCGTGCGTCAGGTAGCCGGTAAAACGTGCATTGGCATCAGGGTGGCACTTCTGACACGTTTCAACGATATTTTTAGTTGCAATGGAGGAATTGGGGTTGTTGACATTGAGGATGTGATGCGATCCGTGACAGTCGGAGCACTTGGCCACCCGTGTCGAACCCAGGGCGTGCGCCTTGCCGTGGTAGGTCAGCAGGTAGGTTTCGGATGTTTTCTCGTGACAGGACCCGCACTGGTGAGTCACCTCCATCATAAACTGATCCTGACGGGTTGAGCTGATCACGTGTGCAGAGTGACAGTCGGCACAGGTGGGATATTTCTTGTCGCGCTTCTCCCTGCCGATCGCGTGGTCGCTCAGCAAATATTCATTAAAAATGCCGCGGTGACAGGAGCCGCAGGTAGCCGGGACGTTTTTTGGAAACACCGATGATTCGGGATCCCCTTCTCCGAGAATATGGTGGGTTGAATGGCAATCGGTGCAGACTGCGCTCACTGTCAGCCCTTTATCAGACAAGCTCCGGCCGTGCATACTTTGCGAATAGTCCACCAGGGCATTGACCTGATGCAGGCCTTTCGTTTGATTGGCCTTGCCGTCATCCTTGTGGCAGTCGCCGCAAAGCCCGGGGATGTTTGACCGATAGGTGGGGGAAGTGTCGTCATACCGGGAGCGGGTCTGGTGCGAGCCGTGGCAATCCGTGCAGTAGGGTGCATTCTTCTTGTTTTCAGCGAAAGCCTTGCCGTGGCCGCTGGCGGAGAACAACCGTGACGTTTCGGCGTGGCAGGCGGAACAATCCACCCTCCCGGCCGTTTCGCAAGGCCTGGCCAGGTGGGTCGAAACATCAGAGTGGCATTTGACGCAGGAAATATTCCGGTGGACCGAGTTTTGCAAGGTGTCCTTTAAAACCCTCATTGAGAGCTGATTACCATCAACCACCTTATGCAAGTCGGAGCGGTCGTGGCACTTCAGGCACGCCTTGTCGGCAATGTTGGGCACCAGGTTCTGCGTACTGACCCGGTGTGGGATATGGCAATCGGTGCAGGCGGGGATCGCGCCCGGCTGTTTTTCCCAGAGCTCCCCCTTTATGACCTTGGCGTGAACCTGCTCAATCCGGGTGTGGCACTTCATACAGGTGGAGGCGATGTTCCTGACTGATATCGTGGAGTTTGGACTGGTGTGGGGCAGCACCAGGTGGTGACCGTGGCAATCGTGGCAGGAAGCCGAAACGATCAATCCCTTCTCGAACAGTCCCTTACCGTGGACATCCTCGCTGTAGTTCTCCAGGATGTTGTGCTGGGAGATATTGTACATCCTCGCCACCGGGGCACCCTCCCGGTGGCACTTGCCACAAAGCACCGGGATGTTCATCTTGTAGGTCCGGGAAGAGGGATTGGTGAAATGCAAAATGTCGTGATCCCCGTGGCACTCCTTGCAGTCGGGGGCGTATAAGTGATTCAGCCTCAACGCCTGTCCGTGAATCCCGGCATCATATTGCTCCATGGCCCCTTTGTGACAATTGCTGCAATCAACTGGCTGAAGCACTTCCGGATGCGGGTAGTCCTCTACAGCAGCATCCGGGTGGCAGGCAGCGCAGGTCACGCTCTTATGGACCGATCTGCTGAGTGTCTTGTCGGTAACATAAAGGGAAATTTTTTTCCCATCCTTCAATTTTGAGAGGCTTGGGTCGTCGTGGCACATCAGGCAGTCATCGTTCGACTGCGCGAGTGAGCGGGGCGCTCCGACGGCCAGAAACAGCAGCAGAAACAACAGCAAGGACGCAACCCCGGCAGAAGAGACTGGGTTTTTCATCACGGACACAGGTTTAGGTATGACCAAGATAACAATATCCTGGGAAAAAATGGCTCCAAAAAAAAAGGGTCTTCCAGGTGCCTTTATTGAATTGATTGAATGGTTCGCCGGCAACCTCATTTAATCAACTAATCCCTATATTGGGCGGTATCAAAAAACTGAACGATGAAAAAGCCACTCCTGTTGTCACTCATTGTCCTATTGGCTGTTATCCCGGTGCACACCAACGGCCAGGACAAAAAAGTCGTTGACCGGATCATTGAGATCGGCCAGACGGATAACCAGACGATGCGTCACCTTGATTTTCTCTCGAACCGTTTCGGCGGGCGGATCACCGGTTCAAATGCCTATGACAACTCCGCCGAATGGGTCGCTTCCGAGTTCCGCAAGTGGGGTATGGAGGTCGAGATGGACCTGGCCGGGACGCTTCCGGTAGGCTTCAACCGGGGCCCCTGGTTCGGCCGGATGCTGTCCGACAACGGGATGATCCTCCATTTCGCCACCCCCTCCTATACGGCTGGAACAAAGGGTATCCAGAAAGGACACGTTCTGCTGGAACCGAAGACCCAGCGGGAATTTGACGCGATGAAAGGCAAGCTGAAGGGTGCCTGGGTGCTGATCACCGGCGCCAACGACGGGTGGCCGATCGATATCTCGGCGGCAGCCGACGAACGGCGCGCCAAGATCATTACCGGCAATATGGAGGCCGACCGAAGCAATATGGAGATACGGAGAGAGAATCGCTCCCTGCCGGAATCGGAGAGAAAGCCACTGATCGAACTCAAGGATGAGCCGGCGCTCTTCTACAAGCAAATGCGCGAGGCGGGGATCCTGGGGATCATCCAGTCATCGGCCAATCCCATCCGGGTGCTCTATGACCGGCGAAACATCATGGATATGTCGTTCGACAACCTGCCTACCGTCCCCGACATCAAGCTCGACGAGCATCAGTTCAAGGTCATCGAGCAGATGGCCCGCGAAAGGCAGCGGTTTGAGCTGGAGTTCGATATCCGCAACCACTTCAGGATGGGGCCGGTCAACTTTTATAACGTGATCGGAATCATTCCCGGCACCAAGTACCCCGACGAATACGTGATGATGGGCGGACATCTCGACTGCTTCGACGTGGCCACCGGCGGCGTGGATGACGGGTCGGGCGTAACCCCCGCGATGGAAGCCGCCAGGCTGATAATGGCTGCCGGAGGCAAACCCAAGAGGAGTATCCTGGTCTGCTGCTGGGCAGCCGAAGAGTTCGGCCTGCTGGGATCCAAGGCCTGGGTGGAGAAAAACATGAATAAGCTGGACAAAATATCCAACTATTTCAACCGCGACGGCGGCCCCACGGTGGCTAACAGCCTGAGGGTGCCCGAAGCGATGTATGCCGACTTTGAAAAGGTGTGCGAGCCGCTCAACCGGATCAATCCCGATTTTCCCTTCACCCTCTCCAAGTCTGAGCCCAGACCGAAGCCAACCAGCGCCGGGGGCTCGGATCACGCGTATTTTGCACTCAACGGCGTTCCGACCATCAGCTTCGGAACCGCCGACCCAAAAGGTTATGACTTCAATTACGGCGAGATCTGGCATACCGAACGCGACCTCTACCAGATGAGCATCCCTGAATACCAGGAGCATACCTCCATCGTTCAGGCCGTCGTGGTGTTTGGCCTCGCCAACCTCGATCACCTGCTCTCGAGGAAGGGGATGTTCCTGGAGAGATAAAGATACAGGGGCACGGGGGCACAGGGGCACGGGGGCACAGGGGCACAAGGGCACGGGGGTGCAAGGTTGTCAGCCACTAACTGTCATTTTGGCTTAACTTGTTCATTACTTGATACATAATGACGGGTTTTTCTATTGGGTATGCGGTTTGATGGTATCCTTCAGTAAAGAGATGATTGTTAAACTTTAATACTGGAGGATTGATTATGGCTATCATTAAGCGCAGCAACCCGGAGTTTCCATCCTTCCCTTCACTGTTTGACAATCTATGGTCGAGGGATTGGATGGATTGGACCAACCTGAACTACTCGAACACCAACACCACACTTCCGGCGGTGAACGTGATCGAAAATGATGATGAGTTCAAAATTGAGCTGGCTGCACCCGGCATGACCAAAGGGGATTTCAGGATCAACCTGGAGGGTAATGTCCTGACCATCTCATCAGAAAAGAAGATGGAGAAAGAGGACAAAAAAGAGAACTATACCCGCCGGGAGTTCAGCTACCAATCGTTCCAGCGCTCCTTCACCCTACCTGAGCATTCAGTTGAACGGGAGAAGGTTGCCGCCAACTACAAGGATGGCATTCTGCACATCCAGATACCCAAAAAGGAAGAGGCCCGGCCGAAATCCAGAGAAATCGATATTACATAAAGGTGGAGGCGGATAAACATCCGCCTCTGCGGGTTTACACCTGGCCGAAAACCTTGCGCAACAGATCGGTTGTCCGGGCGGAAACATCCGTCCGGATCTTTTTTTCCTGATCCTGAACCTTGATGAAGAGCCCACGAAGCGCCTGGTGGGTCACGTATTCATCCAAGCTGTAGTTCAGGGCTTTAACCTGCAGGAGGCGGCCAGCTGCCGAGTTGGCGAACTGGTTCCACCGGCCGGTGATCTGGGTCCAGGTTTCGCTGGCCGACACCCCGGCAACGATGGGCTTATCCAGTGAGGCCTTGACCGAGGGTTTGTAGAGGTCGAACAGCCGGTTATAGGTGTTGACCCTAAGGTAGTGGGTGGCAGCACTGTCAGCTCCGTTCAGAATCCCCCACGCATCACTGATGGTCATCGAGGTGATGGCACCGCTGAAAATCGGGGCCGCCTTGATCACTGCATCCTCGGCCGACCGGTTGATCCGCAGCACCACGTCCTCGATCAGCTTGTCGAGCCCGGTAACCCGTTTGGCATACTCAACGACCTCCCTGGTTTCGGGTGGCAGGTTGATCCGGACGAGGTTATCCAGGTAGTACCCGTCGGTCTTGTTCAGGTTCTTCACCGCAATGTCGGTCCCGATTTTCAAGGCTTCCTTCAGGCCCTGAACCACCTGCTCGGTGGTCAGCTTGCCGCCGGATGGGTCAATGGAGCCAACTACCTGGTTGAGGAGCTCGCAGGAGGAGGTCAGGAGCACGACGGCTGCCAGGAACCCCGTAAATCGCCTGGTTGATTTTTTCATTTCTCTCAGATCTATTGGTTAGTAATAGCCACCCTCTCCAATCCAATCTTCCTATATTAATCCATTTCTTTTCAGGAGCGACTTAAAAGAGCTCCGGGATTTCCTGATCCTCCAGCCGCAAAGGGTACTCTCCATATTGCCTGACCAGTTTGACTACATAATCGTAATTCGCCGCGGAAATATTCCCGGGGACCGAGTGGTCCGACTGGAAGATTAAGCCTCCGCCCCTGGCTGCATTCAGTTTTCGTAAAACGATGGTTTTCAGCTCTTCCCGTGAACAATCGGCCCATTCCATCACGTTCATATTGCCACAGAACCCGATGCGATGTCCATATTGCCGCCTGAGGTCCACCACATCCAGCCCGGCCTTGGCCTCCAGCGGGTTCAGGGCATCGACGCCGATCTCGATGAAATCGTCAATGATCCTTTTGACATTGCCGCAACCGTGGTAGATCACCGGCAGCCCGGCCTCGTGAACAGCCTGGACGATCGCCCTGACCCCGGGCTTGAAATGGGTCCGCCAAAATTCCGGGTCAAACAACAGGTCATACGTATAAGCCACGTCCCCCCAGATCACCATCCCGTCAAGCATTCCCTCCGCAGCAGCAATCTGGGCCCTGGCCATCTCAAGCATAAACCGGTTGATGCGTGCAATGAAATCACCCAGCTCCTTTGGGTACATCAGGCTCCAAAGCATCACGTTTTCGGGTCCGATGATCCGCCAAAGCATCTCGTGCCCCTCGCAAACACTTCCGTAAACGGCAAAATCGGGGTATAAGGCCCTGACGGTTTCGATCCAAGGGGGCAGGTTCCGCGTGAAACCATCGCCCATCCCACCCAATTGGTTGTCGCCACCCTGAAAGTACCGACGCTTGTCCCAGGGATCATCAAACTCAAAATCAGCCAGCTGCCCGATCTCGTTCGTGAGAAATCGCTCAAACCGTGGCATTGGATCCGTGAAAATCTTTGTGATCGTTGCCTCAAAACCAGTCTTGACCGTTATTCGATCGTGGCTTTCACTCATCACCACAAAGGGACTGATATGCGGATCCATATTGGGTACCGTCACCTGCCAGTCGAGATCATAATAGCGGTAGATATCGGTTTCTGGCGGGAGGTTCATCTCTCTTCTCCAACGCTCAATGAAACTGCCCCAGAAAAGGTCGCTGACCGGAATCCGGTCAGGCTCCTCGTGGCGAAGCGCCTTGTTCATTCGCTCGACCTTTTTCAAGCAATTGAGGGACCGTTCCATATCGCTAAGATACCGGGCTTCGGGGAAAAAGTTACATTTGAGATACCAAAAAGTAATTATGATGAGATTCTTGCCTCTCCTATTCATCGGGTTTCTTGTCTTCTCAGCTCAACCGGTCCATTCCCAGGACTTCTCCGCAACCCGGCATTCCAGCACTGTTCCCAACGGCTTCTCCTATGAGCAGTGGGAGACAATGACGAAACGATGGCAGCCTTACTCTGCCTGGGCCACCCTGGTTTTCAAGGAGGGCCGGGTAGTCGAAGGCCAGGTAGTCTGGGTGGATGAATCGTGGATTCTCCTGCAAAAAAACCGGTTGTTGCCAGCCATATCTTTTAGTTCTGATCAGCACGAAAAGATAGCGATCGCCGACCTGGTTGGAATCCGGTTTCAGGAGAGCGGCCACCCTTATCAGGGGTTGATCATCGGGATGCTCGCAGGCATCTTGCCCGGGGCAGTTACCGGGCTGATTCTCGCCCAGGGCTGGACTGTCATCCCGGCCATCGTATTCGGGGCTGTCACCTCGGCCGGCGGTGGTTTCGTGGGATCCAAAATCCAGAAATCCGCACGCCGGGAGGAGATCAGACTGGAGAACGGCACCCTTGACGGATCGGATTTGCGGTTACTGAAAAAATCAAGACTCTTTAGGGATTCAATGCCGACGTTGTGGACATCCTCGATGGGCGGTACCCGTGAGGATTTTGAACGACTGATGGACTATTCGGCTACCCTCAGTCGGGCATTCCCGGATAATAAATGGAGCTGGTCGGTGAATACCAGCTTGATAACCAATGACATTCGAAAAAAGATTCAAGTCTGGCATCTTTCGCCCTTCTGGGGACCTGCCGATGGCTACTACGAGACCCGAATCGGTCTTGAAACCAGCCTTACCCGGAAGATCGGCAAGCAATTCGAGGCGGGCGTTCTCTTCCAAACGGTACCGGGAGATGTATCCTATACCTACCTCAACCGATACTCGTTGGAGCTGGGCGTAGACTACCAGTACAACCGCTCCTTCCATCAAAACACCTTAGGTGTCTTTGCCGGATGGCGGATCGGCCCCGCGGGCCGCTATTATAGCCAGAAACTAAGGGGAACCATCCAGGCCGGTGCCCTGCTTTCCGATGTGTATGAGCACTTCTACTACCAATGGCATAAGCTGAATGATTGGACCGTTGAAGGAGAAAAACTGACCCAAACCCATCACTGGCTGCCTGGCGCGATGTTAAAATTGAAGGCCGACTATTATCTGATCCCCGGTTTTTCTCTCTTTGTGGCAGCGGAAGCCTTCTGGATCAAATCACTTTGGTTCAACGAAAGGACCATTCTCCCTGAAACGGAGTACGGCCCCCAGTCGATCCCGGCTCACAAGCTGAATTTCAGCAACTTTCAGCTCTGCGGCGGGTTTTCGGTGCACTTTTAGCGTGAGTTCACGGCCCCTGTCGCTCACGCATCCATCTGATGACAAACCAGCCGATTGCTGAATAGAAGAGAACGACAAAACCCATAATGACCGTGATCAGGCTGACCTTTAAACCGGCCCAAATAAGGGCGGGAGCTATCTCGCCTGCGCGGACGATCGCTCCCGCCGCCTGGAACATCCCGGTGACCTGCCCGAAGATTCCGTAAGCCAGGCACAAAAATCCGATAAACAGAATGGCATCGCTCAGGATACCGGGTACCGGTTTACTTTGTCCTGCCAGAATAATACCCGAAATTATCAGGATCAGTGATCCAAGCCCAAGGATGAGGATCGGTATCGTGAACCAGACACCCCCTTCAATGATGAATTCCATAATGCGATTTTTTTTGGTTGATTTCTTAGCAATGATAGAAAGTCAGGGACTCTGGGAGACATAGTATCGGTGTAGGACTGTGAATAATCGACAAAAACACCTTCATCGGCAAAAAAGAGGATCCCACCGATAATAGACCGGATGTAAACCGTTTCGTCGTACATTTCGGTTTATGAACAAGAAGGGCCTCCGGATTCTCCTCCACCTCCTCTTCTGGATCGTGGCCTGGTGCTTTCTCTCCTGGTTTTTCACCCGGCTGACGGGTGAAAATCAGTATACCTTGCTGTTTTCCAGTCTGCTACTTATTATCGCGGTCGGCACTACCTATTTCTTCAACTATTACCTGATTCCTCATTACCTTCTGAAAAAGAGATACCTGCGCTTTGGCTTGCTGGCCCTGTTCACCTGCCTCGTATCGCTATGGATTGAGATGCAGG
>JAWOHI010000100.1:0-4434 GCA_046485255.1 Bacteroidales bacterium | reverse complement strand
CGCCAGGTGCCGGAGCCTGGCGACAAGAGCTGGCCGGTCCACCTGGCAGAGTAAAAGCGGTTGCCGGTTTTCTCCTGGTCAGGCCCGAACAGGGTCCACTGAAACCGGATCTGCGGATCGATCCGGCTGATCACCGGATTTCCTTCGAAATTGATATTATTGTAATAAAGGCCTTTAAGTCCGGGCTTGGCTTGCGATCCCTCCCGATGAAACAGGGCGGATGCTGGCACCGGAACGAACGCCTCCTCCTCCCGCGGGCAACCCGGAGCATACAATACCTCCGTGCCTGTGCCCTCGCAACGCTGACGGATCCCGTCCAGGATCGATATCTTGTTGATACCCGGACCGCTGTATCCGCCCAGGCGGGCTTCGGAGGCATCCCGACCGATGACGGCGATCTTCTGGTTGCCGGCCTTGAGGGGCAGTACATCGTTCTCATTTTTCAGCAGGACGATGGATTTCCGGGCCGCCTCCAGGGCCACCCCCCGGTGGTCGGGGTGGCCGTTCAACCGCTCGGCTTCCGCCGGATCGACAAAGGGATCCTCAAAGAGCCCGAGCTCGAACTTGGCCTTCAATACCCTGGCAACCGCCCGGTCGATCACCTCCTGCGGAATGGCGCCATTGAGGAATCCATCGATGAAGAGACCTGAATGATCGTGGGAGGTCTGGAAAATGACGTCCAGTCCGCCGTTGATGGCATCCGCCCCCGATTCCCAGTACTCTTTGGCAGTCATATGGAGCACGTTGGCCCCGCCAACCGCGTTGGCATCGGAGATCACGAACCCATCAAATCCAAGCTCCTCCTTAAGCCAACGGTTTAACAGCCAGTCGTTTCCGGAGCAGAATTGCCCGTCGTACGTATTGTAGGAGGTCATCACCGAACGGGTTCCGCCACGACCGAAGCTGGCTGCGAATGGGGGTAGGTGGATCTCGCGAAGGTATCGTTCGCTCAGGTGTATGGGGTAGCTGTCGCGCCCGCCGTCGCCCACGTTGGCGATCAGGTGCTTGGGGGTGGTGATGACACCGATCTTTTCAAATTCGGATACAAAGGCCACCGACATTTCCGCTGCCAGGAAGGGATCCTCGCCGTAGGTCTCCTCCACGCGCCCCCACCTTACGTCGGAGGCGATGTTGATCACGGGCGACAGGATCTGCCGGATCCCGCGTGAACGCATCTCAAGTGCGATGGCCTCTGCCACCCGCCCCATCAGTTCCGTATCGAAGGTGGCCGCAAGTCCGATGGCCTGCGGGAAGGCTGTGGCCCCCCGCCTTACCAGGCCGTGCAGGCCTTCGTCAAAGGGGATCACCGGAATGCCCAGCCGCGATTCCTCGATGAAAAAGCGCTGGATCTCATTGATCACCCGCGCCGATTCACCGGCCGGGGCCCCCGGGGCATAGGTCAGCAGCTGCTGCGTGGCATCCGCCGTTTTACCCTCCGTGGACACCTGGAAACCAAAAATCCCGGTCATCAGCTTATCCTTGCCAATGGAAAGATCACCGGGAACCATAAACAGCTGCCAGAATTTCTCCTCCGGAGTCATCCGCGATAAAAGGTCCTCAACACGCTGGTTGATCGGAACGGCCGGATCGCGGTAGGCCTGTGCCTGCAACAGGCCGGGCATCAAGGCGATCATCAGGATGGGAATGAAACGGTTCATTTCGAATCGGTTTATAATCAAATGTATCAAATGATTTTTTGAAAAGTGGAGAACTTTTTGTAAATTTAAACGTTTTCCTAATAGGAATAATTCTTATCTGATAATTGATGAAATCAACTCAAATCCGGGAACAGCTGAGCCGGCACGGGATGAAGATCACTCCGCAGCGCCTGGCAGTGGTGGAGGCCCTCTACTCCCTGAGAACCCATCCGACAGTGGAAGAGGTGGCCCGGATGGTCCACGTAAGCCAGCCGAATATCGCCACCGGCACGATCTACAATATCCTCGAAACGCTGGTCAGAAAAGGGATGGTGGCCAAGGTGAAGACAGAAAGCGACGTGATGCGGTACGATATCTTCCTTGACCCGCACCATCATCTGTACTGCTCCGATTGCAGTCAGATCGAGGATTACTGCAATCCCGAGCTGACTGAACTGCTGGATCGCTATTTCGAGGAACACCGGATACCCGGGTTCACCATTGATGAGGTGAGGCTCCAGATCAACGGGCGGTTTGAGAACCCGTCAATGCACCGGATGCGCAAAACGAATGAACAGACAGACTAATTAGAAATAAGGTTCTAACATTTTAAAATTCAAATAATTAATAAAAAATTATGGAAACAAATGAAGTTTACGCGATGCCGCGCATTGGTGAAGCGGCTCCCGAGTTCAAGGCAGTAACCACCCAGGGTAACATCCACTTCCCGAACGATTACAAGGGCAAATGGGCCATTCTTTTCAGTCACCCGGCCGACTTTACCCCGGTCTGTACCTCCGAATTCATGACCTTCGCCACAATGGAGAAGCAGTTCGAAGAGGCCAACTGCAAGCTGGTCGGCCTCTCGGTTGACGGCCTTTACAGCCACATTGCCTGGCTGCGAACGATCAAGGAGAAGATCGAATATAAGGGGATGAAAGATGTGGAGGTTACCTTCCCCCTGATCGAAGATATCACGATGGAGGTGGCCAAGAAGTACGGTATGATGATGCCCGGCGAAAGCAACACGAAGGCCGTCCGCGCCGTCTTCTTTGTCGATCCCAAGGGGATCATCCGCACCATCATTTACTACCCGCTCAGCCTCGGCCGTAATTTCGACGAGCTGTACCGGGTACTGATCGCCCTGCAAACTGCCGATGAGTTCGGGGTGGCCACTCCGGCCGACTGGCGTCCGGGTGATGACGTGATCGTTCCCACCGCCGGCTCCTGCGGAACCGCCAAGGAGCGGATGGAGAGCAAGGGCGAAATGACCTGTTACGACTGGTTCTTCTGTACGAAGAAATTGGATAAGGACTTGGTTATGAAGAAGATCCTGAAAAAGTAAAAATCCTGAGCACAATGAACGGCCGGTCGACCTGAACCGGCCGTTTTTTTTATTTTTGCCTCCTATGGTAAAAAAGATGCTTTGGATAGCTGCCGGTACCCTCTTTCTCGGCCTGGGGATCCTGGGGATCTTTTTACCCGGACTGCCAACCACACCCTTCCTCCTGCTGACGGCCAGTTGCTATATCCGCGGCTCCGACCGCCTCTACAAAAGGCTGATCAGCCACCCCAGGCTCGGAAAGTACATCACGGAGTGGCAGAGAACCAGGGGATTGCCCAAAAAGGTGAAGGTGCGCTCCCTCCTCCTGATGTGGCTAATGATCACCCTTTCCGTGCTTTTCCTGATCGAAACCTGGATACCCAGGATCATCCTCCTGCTCGTGGGCCTGATCGGAACGGCCGTAATGGGTTTCATCATCCCCACCACCGGCAGGAATCCCAATTCCAATCCCCGCTGATCCAATTTTCCTTACATTTACGATTTCAACCCGATACCGATGCTAAACCAGTCTGAAATACAACGATACAGCAGGCAGATCCGGCTCCGGGAGATCGGCGTCGCCGGTCAGGAGCGGCTGAAATCGGCCCGCGTCCTGGTGATCGGGGCGGGAGGGCTCGGTAGTCCGGTCCTTCAATACCTGGTGGCCGCCGGGGTGGGGCATATCGGAATTGTCGATTATGACCGGATCGATCTCTCCAACCTAAACCGGCAGGTGCTCTACGCTACCGACGAAGTGGGGCAATCCAAGGCTGACCGGGCGGCCGGGCGGCTCAGGGAAATGAATCCTGATACGGAAATCCGGACCTGGGCGGAGCGGCTCACGCCGGCCAACGCCCTCACGATCCTGGCCGACTATGACATCGTGGTGGATTGCACCGATAATTTTCCCGTGCGTTTCCTGATCAACGACGCGGCCGTGATGCTGGATAAACCGGTTGTCTATGGTGCTGTTTATCAGTTTGAAGGTCAGGTTACGGTGTTCAATTACCAGGGCGGACCCACCCTGCGGTGCCTCCTGCCTGAGCCGCCGCATCCGCTGGAGGTTCCCTCCTGCGCGGAGGGCGGGGTTATCGGGACCATCGCCGGGATGATCGGGACGCTGCAGGCAGCCGAAGTCATCAAGCTGATTCTTGGCATCGGCGACGTGCTGAGAGGTAAAGTTTTTGTTTATGACTCGTTAACCTGCGAGAGCTACTTCTTTCACCTCGAACGAAATCCGGAGCTCAGGCCGGTTGAGGAACTGAAGGTGTACGATGAAGCCTGTCAGGACGAAATTCCGGTCCGCTGCCTGACCTATGATGAAGTGAGAAAGATGCTGGATGGGGGAGAGGCGGTGCAGGTGATCGACGTGGGCGATCCGGCTGATTACGCGGATCACGGGATGCCCTGCCTCAGGATCCCGGTGTATGAGATTGCCGCCCGCCTCGGGGAGATACCGGCCGACCGGCCCGT
>JAWOHI010000053.1:0-2559 GCA_046485255.1 Bacteroidales bacterium | reverse complement strand
GTCGACGAGGCCCACTGCATCTCCCAGTGGGGGTATGATTTCAGGCCTTCCTACCTGACCATCGCCAACATCAGGCGATACCTGCCGGGTGTGCCGGTCCTGGCCCTGACGGCCACAGCCACCCCGGCTGTTGCCGACGACATTCAGGAAAAGCTGGCCTTCAGGGAGAAGAACGTCATCCGCCAGACCTTTGAGCGCAAGAACCTCATTTACCTGGTGCGAAAGGTGGAGGACAAGGAATCTTATATGCTCAAGATCTTTGGCAAGCAGCCGGGCACCGGTATCGTCTATGTCAGAAATCGCAAGAAAACCAAGGAGATAGCCGAGTTTCTGGCAAAAAATGGGGTGCCGGCTCAATTTTACCACGCCGGGCTTGAGGCGGCGGAGAGGAAAAGGAGGCAGGACGACTGGACCAGAGGGAAGATCCGGATAATCGTGGCAACCAACGCGTTTGGAATGGGAATCGACAAGCCCGACGTCCGGGTGGTGGTTCACGCCGACCTGCCCGACTCGCCGGAGGCCTACTTCCAGGAGGCCGGCCGCGCAGGGCGCGATGGTAAGAAGGCGTTCGCCGTCCTACTCTACCATCCTTCGGATAAGCTCTCGCTGGAAAAAAGCTTCCGCGTACGATTCCCTGATACGGACACCATCCGCAAGGTTTACCAGGCCCTGGGCAATTTCTTCCAGATGATTCCCGGCACCGGCAAGGGACAAGTCTTTGATTTCGACCTGATGGATTTCTGTGCCAAATTCGGATTCCACTCACTGACGGCCTACCACGCGCTCAAGCACCTGGAGAAGAGCGGATATCTTGAACTGACGGAAGACCTCGACCTGCCTGCCAGGATCCATTTCCGGGTCGATCGAGACGACCTGTACAAGTTCCAGGTAGCCAACGACCGCTATGACGGCTTCATCAAGCTGATGCTCCGGGTCTATTCGGGGATGTTTTCCGATTTTGTCCGGATCGATGAGTCAACCCTGGCCTCCAAAGCCAAAGTCTCCGGCGAGACAGTCAAGTCAGTGCTGAATGCCTTGCATCAAATGGGCATTCTCTATTACATCAAGCCGAAGAAAACGCCCCAGATCATTTTCATTGCTGAAAGGCTCGATGATAAGTCCTTGCTGTTCAATAAGAAAAAGTACCAACGATTGCAGTCGGCCACCCGCTTTCGCCTCAATACGATGATCCACTATGCTGAATCTGGTTACCGGTGCCGCAGCCAGCTGCTCCTGCTCTATTTTGGCGAGCGGGATCCTTTCCGTTGCGGACAGTGTGATGTGTGCCTGAGGCCGGCCGAAGGGCGGACCGACCCCTGCACGCGGGATCAGATCCTTGAGCGGATCACCGCCATCCTGGCAGAAGGACTGGTCGAGCTTCACGCCCTGATTGCCGGAATTCCTGCTGAACCGGAAGAGATCACCCGGGTTCTTGACGACCTTTTCGACCGCCGGTTGGTCATCCGTGAGGAGGGATTGCTCCGATGGATAGGCGAAAATGAAAAAACGGGTAAATTTGAGGCCGATAACCAGTGATTAATTGCACCAGATGTTTGCCAGCCATATTGAGCCCGAACAGCTCAGAGAGTTGCCGTTGAAGGGATTCGAAGGCCCGGTTCACGTGATCGAAACCCTGGGGGAGGCTCGTGCGGCCGTGCGCCGGCTGGCAAGGGAGAAGTTCCTGGGCTTCGATACCGAGACCAAACCCTCGTTCAGCAAGGGAAAGAACAATCCGGTATCCCTGCTGCAATTAGCCACCGAAAAGGAGGCCTGGCTGTTCCGCCTCAACCGGATCGGCCCGGTTCCCGACCTTTTGCCCATCTGCGCCGATCCTTCGATTCTGAAGGTAGGTGCAGCCATTCGGGACGATATTAAATTGATCAGGAACCTGATGCGAGGTGAGCCTTCGGGGTTTGTCGACCTGCAGGAATTCGTGCCCCGCTTCGGCATCGAGAATTTCGGCCTGCGGAAACTGGCCGCCATCGTTCTGGGATTCCGGATCTCCAAGTCGCAACAACTCTCCAACTGGGATACCGATGTCCTGTCGGAACCCCAGGTCCGCTACGCAGCCACCGACGCCTGGGTCTCCCTGGCCATCTACCTGAAACTGATCTCCGCGGCTGATGATGGACCAGGACGCCGATAACCGCATTCAGGCCGCCAGGGATATGCTTGGCGCGTACCTGTCCGCCGCAGCACACCCCGATGGTGGCCACATTCTGGACAAGGCTGAAGGAATGGCCGCCATCATAACGGATGAGCTGGGGCTCGGAGCCCTCTCGGAGGCCGCCTGTTACCTGTCCAAACCCTTTAACGACGGCTGGCTGGTGCCAGCACAGGTTGGTGCCGGATTTTCAACGCCTATGCTGAGGATACTGGAGGGCTTGAAAAAGATCGACGGACTGAATACCAGCCGGACCAAGATCCACGCCGACAAGTTCATTCAATTGCTTTTAAGTATCTCAGAAGATGTGCGGGTGATCCTGATCAAGACCGGCGAGCGCCTTTTTGCCCTCCGCAACATCGCCCGGCTCGAGCCGGATGAGCAGCTGAGGATGG
>JAWOHI010000008.1:0-5738 GCA_046485255.1 Bacteroidales bacterium | reverse complement strand
CGAGCCGAGGATGCCCCTTTATGATTATCCTGAATATGATTTCAAGGTTACCGCGGAGTTTACGAACCTTGGCTGAGCAACTCCCCGTGAGCCTCTTCCCATTCGATCAAGGCCTTTTCCAGATCGCCCTTTAGTTGCTCATATTCGAGGAACGGATCGGATCCCGAATTGGATTCCATGCTCACAGGATCGGTAAGAAAGGCCTCAATGACCTTGATCCGCTGCTCGAGCTCCTCAATCTTCCCTTCAGCCCGTGTTATCCGGGCCTGGACCTTTCTTTTCCGGCGCTCCAGCTCCTTTTTCTCCTCGTAGCGTTGCTTGTTGTCTGAAACGGTTGCTTCCGCTTCGACCACCCTGGGTGCTGAATCTCTCCGTTCGATTTCCCGTAAGGTGCTGATTCTTTTTTTCTTAAGAAATTCAAAGATGTTGCCTGGATGTTCCTTGATTCGCTTTTGCCTGAACTCATAAATCTTCCCGACCAAACCATCGAGGAAGTCACGGTCGTGGGAGACCAGGATCAGGGTGCCGGTAAACTTCATTAGAGCCTCCTTCAGAACCTGTTTCGACCTGAGGTCCAAATGGTTGGTCGGCTCGTCCAGAACTAGCAGATTCTTGGGTTCCAGTAACATACAGGCCAGGGCCAGCCGGGCACGCTCACCACCGGAGAGAACGGAGACCTTTTTGTCAATGTCATCGCCGCTGAACAGGAAGGCTCCCAGGATATCCCTCATTTTGGTCCGGATCTCGCCCACCGCTACATAATCGACGGTTTGAAAGACGGTCCTCTCTGGATTCAGCAGATCGGCCTGGTTCTGTGCATAGTAGCCAATCTTGACCGCGTGGCCGGTACGGCAGTGTCCCTGGTGCTCCAGTTCACCCATTATGATACGGGCCATCGTGGTTTTGCCTTCCCCGTTGCGTCCCACAAAGGCGACCTTCTCCCCGCGATGGATGGTCAATCCCACGTGGTCGAGCACCTGGAGGGAGCCATAGTGCTTGCTGACATTCTCCGCCTCCACGACGATGGTTCCTGAATGCGGGGCTGGCGGGAACTTGATGTGGATGGTCGAACCGTCGATCTCATCGATCTCGATCCGGTCGATTTTGGCCAGCTGCTTGATCCTGGACTGTACCTGCACCGATTTGGTGGCCTTATAACGGAACCGTTCGATGAACTTCTCCGTATCCGTGATCATTTTCTGCTGGTTGGAATAAGCCGCCAGCTGCTGCTGCCGTCTTTCGGCCCTGAGTTTAAGAAACTCGGAATAGGCGACCCGGTAATCGGCCAGCCGCCCGAGGGTGATCTCGACCGTGCGCAGAGTCACCCGGTCGAGGAAGGTCCGGTCGTGTGAGATGAGCACAACGGCCCCCCTGAACTCATTCAGATAATCCTCAAGCCATTGAATCGATTCGATGTCGAGATGGTTAGTCGGCTCGTCAAGAAGCAGAACATCAGGAATTTGCAGCAGAATCCGCGCCAGCTCGATCCTCATCCTCCAGCCACCCGAGAATTCGGAAGTGTGCCTGGTGAAATCATTACGCTCAAACCCCAGGCCCAGCAAGGTTTGTTCGATGCGTGCCTCGCGGTTCCGCCCGTCCATAATCTCGTAACGGTCGTTTTTTTCCGCCAACTGCTGGATCAGCCTGTGATAATCATCCGAATCATAATCGGTGCGCGCAGTGATCTCCGTGTTCAGGTGCCGTATCTCGCCCTCGAGCTGCAGCGCCTCATCAAAGGCCTTCTCGGTCTCGTGAAAGACCGAGGTGGAATCGGAACAGGTGAGTTGCTGGGGCAGATAGCCGATCCGTATGCCCGCGGGTACCGAGACCGTACCGCCTGACGGAGACATTTCGCGCATGAACAGCCTGAGAATGGTGGTCTTGCCAGCCCCGTTCTTGCCAACCAGGCCCAGTCGCTCGCGCTGACTGACAATCAAGGTGATCTCCTTGAGGAGGTCGAAACTGCCAAAACTGACCGTAACCTGATCAAGGGAAATCATAAATCGAAAGGTTTCAGTTCGTAATCATATCCCCACATCAGTCCGTGGAGGGGCTCCCGGGTGTCCTGGCGGCCGCAAACCTGGTAAACCGGGCCACCGAAATGCTCTCTTACGACCGACTTCACCCTGGCAATACGTTCCTCGTAAATGGCCGGTCTGATTCCGGAGGGCCCGCCCCAGGCGCATATCAGGTAGTCGGTCTCCCCAAGCAGCTGCCGTAGAAACCGGTCGTTCTCCGCACCGATAATGGCCTGAGCGCCCAGCTCCAGAAACCGTTGGTTGACCTCGGCCGCATCGGTTGCCCTGAAGGCGAAAATATTGAAGATCTTCAGGCTGGAGGCCTCGGGAAACCGCTGCCATACAAATGTTTCCACTTTCCGGATTGTCGCATCGGAACGCTTTTCGTCGGCCGAACTGGGGTTTTTCAGGATGACCGTGACGCTTTTGGAACGTTGGCCGTTCATCAGATCCTTCCTGAAGTTCATCAGGAGCGTGTAACGGAACAGGCGGTCTGGCGAAAAATCGGCCCGGATGCCGGGTACGTCAATTTCCGCAAAGTGGTCAACCTGTCTTCCTATCCGGGCCATCCGTCTTCCGTTTTGCGGCAAATTTAGGCATTCTTGCTTGATTGGGCATTGTAGGAATTGCAAAGGGTGTTTAGTACATTTAGCCGCACTTTTTTACCGATCTTGAAAAGGAAGCCTCTGCCCCTGATCGAGGGGCTCACGATAGAATCGGTCGGCGCCGAGGGCAAAGCGGTCGCCCGGCACGAGAACAGGGTCATCTTTGTTCCGATGGTCATTCCCGGTGACGTGGCTGACGTGCAGATCCTCAAAAAACGTAAATCCTACTCGGAAGCGAAAATGATCAGGCTGGTCAGGCCCTCACCCGACCGGCAGGAGCCGGTGTGCTCCCATTTCGGGATTTGCGGGGGGTGCAAGTGGCAGATGCTGCCCTATAACCTGCAGTTGAAATACAAGTCAAAACAGGTGGAAGACCAGCTGGTCCGTATCGGTCAGCTCAAACTCCCCGTAATCAAGCCAATCATCGGGGCCGATCAGCCCGAGTTTTACCGGAACAAGATGGAGTACACCTTTTCCAACCGGCGATGGTTGACGGATGAGGAGATCCGTTCCGGTGATGCGCCGGAACCCGGTCCGGCCCTGGGGCTTCACGTCAGGGGACTATTCGACAAGGTGGTGTCGGTTGATAAGTGCTGGCTGCAACGCGATCCCGCCAATGCGATCCGGGATGAAGTGAAGCGGTTTACGCTCGAGCACGGGTTCACCTACTTTGATCTCAGAAAACAGACCGGCTTGATGCGCAACCTGACGATCCGCTGCACCTCCACCGGGGAGTGGATGGTGATCGTGAGTTTCCACGAGGATGACCCGGAGCGGATCCGTTTGCTGATGAATCACCTGGCGGATCAGTTTCCCTTCCTGACCTCCCTGGTTTATGTCATCAATCCGAAAAGGAATGATACCATCGGCGACCTGGAGGTGATCACCTGGTACGGGCGCGATCACATCATGGAAGAGATGGAGGGGCTCCGGTTCAAGATCAGCCCGAAGTCCTTCTTCCAGACCAATAGTCACCAGGTCCACCGGCTCTACCGGGTGGTCAGCGAGATGGCGAACCTTTCCGGAAAGGAGGTGGTTTATGACCTCTATACTGGAACCGGCACCATTGCCCAATTCCTGTCCGGCCAGGCTTCACGGGTGATCGGGATCGAGCAACTCCCCGAGGCGATCGAGGATGCCCGTATCAATGCCGGTATCAACGGAATCGATAATGCCGTTTTTCTCACCGGCGACATCAAGGATGCCCTGGGGGCCGCCCTGTTTGATCAGTACGGCAAGCCCGACCTGATCGTCCTGGATCCGCCGCGTGCCGGGGTACACCCCGATGTCATGGCAGCCATCCGGGAGGCCGCACCGGCCCGCATCGTCTATGTCAGCTGCAACCCGGCCACCCAGGCCCGCGACCTGGCCCTGCTGGCCGACCGGTATGCCATCCTGGAGGTGCAGCCGGTTGATATGTTCCCACATACCCACCACGTTGAAAATGTGGTCCTTTTAGCCAAGAATTAACCAAACCCCAATTTTCTGCCTGATGAGCCAGATCTCGACCATTTTCCGCAAGCTGCCTGCCGCCTACTGGTGGGCCAACCTGATGGAACTCTTTGAACGCCTGGCCTGGTACGGGATGTTCATCCCGCTGGCGCTCTACCTGACCGGCTCAACCGAGACGGGGGCACTCGGCTTTACCCAGGTCCAGAAAGGAACCCTGATGGGGACCGTGGTGATGATCCTCTATTTCCTGCCGCTGGTCACGGGCGCCATCGCCGACAAGTTCGGGTACCGGAAGACACTCATCGTTGCCTATATCGTCCTGGCTTCGGGCTATTTCGCAATGGGGCAGGTGAGCTCCTATGCCTCGGTATTCGCCGTGTTCCTCTGGGTGGCACTCGGAGCGGGACTGTTCAAGCCGGTCGTGCAGGCCACGGTTGGAAAAACCACCGACGAGACCACCTCCTCCATCGGTTTCGGGATCTTTTATATGGTGGTCAACATCGGTGCTTTTATCGGACCCATCGTGGCCTCCTTTCTGAGAGGCTTCTCCTGGAAATACGTGTTCGTGATGTCATCGGTTGCCATCCTGGTCAACCTCGTCATTGTCATCCTCTTCTTCAAGGAGCCACCCAGGGAGCGGAACACCGACCCGCTGGGCAAAGCCATCGGTGTCATTTTCAAGAATATCATCAAGGCCCTGAGCGACATCAAGCTCCTGGTATTCCTGATCCTGGTGATCGGGTTCTGGACGATGTACAACCAGCTGTTCTATACCTTACCGGTTTTCATCGACCAGTGGGTGAGGACCGATGTAATGTTTGAGTCGATTGGCCGGGTCTGGCCCTGGCTGGCCGATGCTCTGGACACGCAAAATGAGGGACGCATCGCCGCCGAGATGCTGGTTAACCTGGATGCCCTGTTCATCATCCTGTTCCAGATCCTGGTCTCCTCCATCGTGATGAGATGGAAGCCCCTGAATGCCATGATCAGCGGAATGCTCGTGTGCGCCATCGGCATCTCCCTGACCCTGGTCACGCAGAACGGGTTCTTCCTTATTCTCTCCATCTTCATTTTCGCGGTCGGTGAGATGTCATCCTCTCCCAAGATTTCGGAATATGTGGCCCGGATTGCACCGAAGGACAAGGTCGCCCTCTATATGGGTTGCTCCTTCATCCCCTATGCTGGAGGCAACTTTTTTGCCGGCCAGATCTCCGGAGGCGTCTACGAGCGTCTTTCCGACAAGGTGAGCCTGCTTAAGGAGGAGGTGCTGGCCCGGGGACTCGATATCCCGCCGGTATCGGAACAGTTCACCCAAACCGACTATTTCAACCGGGCAATGGAACTGATGGGGATGAATAGCCGGGAACTGACCGATTATCTGTGGGTTACCTATAATCCCAACAAGATCTGGTATGTCGTTTTCGGCATCGGGATCCTGACGGTTGTGCTTATGGTTCTGTATGACCGGCTCATCATCCGGAGAAAAGGATGATCAAACCGGGCTGGTGAATGGGTTTACGCCCCGCCAAAGGGCAGGTACACCTTGGCTATCATCTCCTCATACTCTTCCCTGGGATCGCTCAGGTGGGTGATCCCCCCGCCACTCCTGAACCGCAGCCCCTGCGGGGTCTGCTCGATGTATCGGATCATCACCGCGCTTTCG
>JAWOHI010000415.1:0-3089 GCA_046485255.1 Bacteroidales bacterium | reverse complement strand
CCTTGGCCCGGTAGGCCATCGCGATGCCGTCGCCCGTGGCGATCGGGGGATTGGTGGTCACCTGGTAGATGAACCCGCTGCCACCGGTGGCCAGCAGGGTAACTTTCGACAGGACGGTGTCTATCCGGTTCTCCTTGATGTTCAGTGCATAAGCCCCAAAACACTCGATATCGGGATTGCCCCTGAATACCGGGGTGCCCAGATGGTGCTGGGTGATGAGGTCAATGGCGAAATGCTTTTCCAGGATCCGGATGTTCGGGTGGGTGCGGACCTTTTCCGACAGGGCGCGCATAATTTCCGCGCCCGTATTGTCCTTGTGGTGAAGGATCCGGTGTTCAGAGTGGCCCCCTTCACGGTTCAGGTCGAACTTGCCGTTGGTGAGCCGGTCGAAATTGGCTCCCCAGCGGATCAGCTCCTCGACCTGCTCCGGTCCTTCGCTCACCACCATCCTGACGATCCGCTCGTCGCAGAGCCCGTCGCCGGCGGTAATGGTGTCCCTAACGTGCTTCTCCAGGTTGTCGGGCGCATACATCACCGATGCGATGCCTCCCTGGGCATACCAGGTATTGGTCTCTTCCAGAACGGTTTTGGTCAGCAGGATCACCTTGCCGTGATCGGCCACCTTCAATGCGAAGGAGAGTCCGGCGAGTCCGCTTCCAATGACTAAAAAATCAGTTTTATGCTCCATCTCAGCCTTAAAATCGGGTAAAATTACGGATTTCCTCTATTTTTGAGCCCTGTTATATATAATTCAAAATGAATCAGGAAGAACTATTCAAGAAGCTCGTATCGCACTGCAAGGAGTATGGATTTGTGTTTCAATCTTCAGAGATCTACGACGGGTTGAGCGCAGTGTATGATTACGGGCAGTATGGCGTTGAATTAAAGAACAATATCAAGAAATACTGGTGGGATTCGATGGTTCTTCTGCACGAAAACGTGGTTGGGATCGATTCGGCCATCTTTATGCATCCCACCATTTGGAAGGCCTCCGGCCACGTGGATGCCTTCAATGACCCTTTGATCGACAACCGCGATTCGAAGAAGCGCTACCGGGCCGACGTGCTGATCGAGGAGGAGATGGCCAAACTGGAGGCCAAGATGGACAAGGAGGTGGAGAAGGCGCGGAAGCGGTTTGGCGACAGTTTTGACGAGGCGCTTTATCGCGAAACCAATCCCCGGGTACTGGAAGTCAGGGCGAAGTACGATGAGCTCCACCGCCGGTTCAACCAGGCAATGAACGATAATGACCTCAACGAGCTGCGGCAGATCATCCTCGACCAGGAGATCGTCTGCCCGGTTTCGGGCACGCGCAACTGGACGGACGTGAGGCAGTTCAACCTGATGTTCGCCACGGAGATGGGCTCCACGGCCGATGGGGCGATGAAGGTGTTCCTGAGGCCCGAAACGGCGCAGGGGATCTTTGTCAACTATCTGAACGTCCAGAAATCGGGGCGGATGAAGATCCCGTTTGGGATTGCGCAGATCGGCAAGGCTTTCCGCAATGAGATCGTAGCCAGGCAGTTCATTTTCAGGATGCGCGAGTTCGAGCAGATGGAGATGCAGTTCTTTGTCAGGCCGGGTGAGGAGCTCAGGTGGTTCGAGCATTGGAAGGATATCCGGATCCGCTGGCACCGGGGAATGGGTTTCAACCCGGCCGACTACCGCTTCCACGATCACGAGAAGCTGGCCCACTACGCCAATGCCGCCACGGATATCGAATACCGCTTTCCATTCGGTTTCAAGGAGGTGGAGGGGATCCACTCCCGTACCGACTTCGACCTGGCGAGGCATCAGGAATTTTCCGGACGCAAGATCCAGTACTTCGACCCCGAAACCAACGAGTCGTTCATCCCATACGTGATCGAGACCTCCATCGGGGTTGACCGCACCTTCCTGCAGGTGATCTCGGCCGCCTACCACGAGGAGGAGGCTCCGACAGCCGACGGGGGGGTGGATATGCGCACCGTACTGAAGCTTCCGCCGTCGCTGGCGCCGGTGAAACTGGCTGTTTTCCCGCTGGTCAAGAAGGATGGCCTGCCCGAGATCGCCCGCCGGATCATCGACGACCTGAAGTTCGATTTCTACTGCCAATTCGACGAAAAGGACTCCATCGGCAAACGCTACCGCCGGCACGACGCCATCGGAACCCCGTACTGCGTGACGGTCGATCATCAAACGGTTGACGACGAGACTGTTACCATCCGCAATCGCGATACGATGGTGCAGGAGCGCGTGCCCATTGCGCAGCTGAAGGAGATCGTCGGCGAAAAGGTGAGTATGAGGAGGTTGTTGGGGGCGTAATGATCCCCCGGCTGAAGCCGGGGGGAATTATTAAGGGGCGCATTTAATTACCCCTGGCTGAAGCCAGGGATTAAAACAAATAGAATGAAATCACTTCTCCGCGTCATTCTTCCCGAGCTGCTGATGGTGGCCGTGATGGCCCTCCTGGCTCTGGTGTTCTTGTACCCGGTTTTCGAGGGTAAGGTGTTGTATCAGAACGATATCGTTCAGGCGAAGAATATGTCGGCCGAGGCCGACCGGTTTGAGGAGGCGACGGGGGATTACACCGCCTGGACCAATTCGGCCTTTGGCGGGATGCCGACCTACCAGATCAAGGGGGTGCCTGGCAACAATGTGTTCAAAACCTTTTTCCGGTTCCTGAAGTTTTACCTGCCCGGCTATTCGGTAGCGATCCTGTTTGCCTGCCTGCTGATGTTCTATTTCCTCCTCCGGATGCTGAAGACGGAGCGGCTGCTGGCCCTGGCCGGAGCCATCGCATTCGGTCTGGGGGCGCACCATCTGCAGCTGATCGGGGCCGGGCACGTGAGCAAGATCTACGCCATCGCCTACATCGCGCCGGTGGTGGCCGGGGTGCTGCTGGTTTTCAAACGACAATACCTGCTGGGCGGATTGATTACCGCCATCGGCTTTGGCATCCAGTTGGTTACCAATCACGTGCAAGTATCCTACTATACCGGGATGATCCTGCTGGTCTATTTTGCCGTGGAGCTGGTGTATGCCGTCAAGGAAAAATACTTCGCCCACCTGCTGAAATCGGCGGCTACCCTGGCGGTGGCCCTGGCGTT
>JAWOHI010000193.1:0-7964 GCA_046485255.1 Bacteroidales bacterium | reverse complement strand
GAGATCTTCTCATTGGCCGGCGCCAGGCTCCACTACCAAAAGGTGAGCGCAGGGTACACTTCGATGAACCGCTTCATCGTCAATGAGTTTGGAGAGCTCCCGCCCGGCACTTACGTAGTCAGGGTCCTGACCGGCAACAGCCAGCACGTCCGGAAAGTGGTGCGATCATCCAAACCCCGCTAAGATTGATGTCCGAATTTGAAGCACCCGGCCTGTACCAGTTGAACCGGCGGATCAGGGAGCAGGTCCTTGAAAGCTTCCCTGAACCGCTTTGGGTCGTGGCCGAGATCAGCGAGCTGTCGGTCAACCGGAACGGCCACTGCTATCTTGAGCTGATTGAAAAAGAGGCTGATGGAGAAAAGATCCTGGCCCGTTCACGCGCCACGATCTGGTCGGGTATCTTCCGGATCCTAAAACCTTACTTCGAAACCACCACCGGGCAGGAGCTGGCTCCGGGACTCAAGGTGATGGTCAAGGTGACGGTTGAATTTCACGAAGTCTACTCTTTCAGTCTGAATATCAGGGACATTGAACCCAAGTTCACTCTCGGTGAGATGGCGGCACGCCGGCTGCAGATACTCAGGCGCCTGGAGGAGACCGGCACCTTCGGGATGAACCGGGAGCTGGAGTTGCCGCCGGTGCCCCAGCGGATCGCCATCATTTCCAGTCCCACCGCAGCCGGGTATGGGGATTTCATAAACCAGCTCACCGGGAATGCCGCCGGCTATGTATTTTATCTTAAGCTCTTTGCAGCGGTGATGCAAGGCGAAGAGACTGCCCCCACCATCCTGGACGCCTTATCCAGGATCGAGCAGGCGAGCGGCCATTTCGATGCCGTTGTAATCATCCGTGGTGGTGGATCGAAGTTTGACCTGAGCAGTTTCGATCATTTTGAGCTCGGGCTGGCGGTAACCCAGTTCCCTCTGCCGGTGATCACGGGCATCGGGCACGAGCAGGATGACACCATCCTCGACCTGGTAGCCCACACCCGGTGCAAAACCCCGACCGCCGCCGCGGAGTTCCTGATCGACCGGGTTGAGCGCTTTGAAAGCAGGATCGATGAGCTCTCCTCCCTGACGGCGGAAATGGCCCGTGAAATTATTGAGTCCGGCACCAACAAGCTGAGCCTGATAGCGGAAGGACTGAATCTGAGGGTCGCCGCCTTCACCCGCGAACGGCAGCAACATCTGGCCAGCACGGCGCAACGCACCGAACGGTCGGCGATCAGCCTCCTGAAATGGCAAGGCCAGCAGCTCGCCGGATACGAACAGGCCGCCCGCCTCCACGACCCCACCCGGCTTCTGGCCAGGGGGTATTCCATCACCTACCTGAACGGTAAGCCGGTCAGGAGCACGGCGGAAGTAGCCACCGGGGAACACCTCACCACCCGTCTGGCTGATGGTGAACTGCAAAGCATTGTCGAACAAATCAATAACAAGAAATTATGATGCTCCGCCCCCGAATCCTGTCCAAGCAGGAAGAGATCAATCAGATCATCCACGAAGCCCAGACCTGCTACGTCGGGATGAGCGACGGAAGTGACCCCTACGTGGTGCCGATGAACTTCGCCTTCGAGCCGGGAGCCGTTTACCTGCACGCCGATATCAAAGGGCTCAAGCTCGACATCCTCCGGAAAAACCCATCGGTCTGCATCAATTTTAACATTGGCAACGAACTGTTTTACAGGCACAAGCAGGTTGGATGCTCCTGGGGGATGAAATACCGGAGCGTCAACGTGTTTGGCCAGGTGGAATTCATCGACGATTACGACGAAAAGTACCGGATAATGAAACTGGTGATGCTCAAATATTCCGGAGAGGAATTTGAGTTCTCTGAACCTTCGATCCGGAACGTGGTGATAATGAAGGTGGTGGTGACGAGAATGACGGGGAAGGCGTATGGGTATTGAGAATAGATGATAGATAGATAGATAGATAGATAGATAGATATGACTGGAAATGAGTTGAGTTACAGGCAGGCGGTCGATGAGATCGAGCAGATTCTGGCGCGGATCGAGAGTCAGGAGCTGGATGTGGACGAGCTGGGAGTTAACCTGAAAAGGGTGGTTGAATTGATCAGGATCTGCAAGAAAAAACTGCACACGGCCAACAAGGAGGTCGAGAAGATTTTCCGCGAGATGGAAGGTTAATTATCAAGCATTTGGCGAAAGCGTTAAATGAGTTGATAATGATGTTTCGTATTTAGGAGACTTTTATAACTTTACCGCCTGTTAATTTTAAGTGATTCACTAACTGTTGAATAATGGCATTTTCAATGATGAAATTCAAAAATCTTTTCCGATTGGCGTTTGTTTTCTTCCTGCTTATGGGATTTGGCGCAACCTTGTCGGCCCAGGACCTGGCCGAAGCCACAAAGATCTATAATTCAGCTCTCCCGCTGATCAAGAATGACCCGGCAGGTGCCATCAAGTCGTTGAATGATTGCATCGCCGTTTGCGTAACCGTAGGATCGGAAGCCGACTCGGTCAAGGCTGCCGCCCAGGACAAGCTTCCCGGCGCCTATTTTAACCTGGGCAACAACCAGGCCACCGCCAAGGAATTGGACAAAGCGCTGGAATCATTTAACCTGGCCGTCAAGTACGGCAAGGAGTTCAACACTCCGGAGGTGGTCACGCGCAGCTCTTCAGCCCTGGCCCGGATCCACTATATGCAGGCCAACTCATTCCTGAATGCCAAGGATGCTGAAAAGGCGCAAGCCAGCATCAACAAGGCCCTGGAACTGGAGCCCCAAAACGCGACCGCCTGGTTGATACAGGCTTTCATCTACCGTGATGCCGAAAATGACGAGGAGTTTGAAAAAGCAATTGATAGTTCCTCCTCATTCTCAAAGAATCCAAACGAGTTCCGTCAGGCCCAGCAGGCCGGACTCAAATATTTCCTGGTTAAGGGATCGAAGCTGGTAAACGGCAACAAGCACGAGGCGGGTGCCGCCGCCCTTGAGAAGGCCGTCAAATTCGACCAGACGAGCAAAGACGCTATGTTTTTCCTGGCCAAGGCTTACAATGGCCTCTCCAACTGGGACAAAGCGATCGAGGCCGCCAACAAGGGAATTGAGCTGGAAGAGGACACCCCTGAAAAAGAGGCCAAGTTTTTCTTTGAGATCGGAACCGCCCAGAAAGGCAAGGGCGACACCAGTGCCGCCTGCGACAGCTTCAAGAAGGCAATGGTCGGCCAGTTCACCGAAACCGCCAAATATGAGATTGAGGTGGTCCTGAAGTGCGGTCAGTAATCGAACCATAATAATATGCATCATCCGGGGCCGACAACCCCGGATGATTTTTTTCTGCCCGGTCGTTATTTCCATTTAATCTTATTCCAACACGTGAAATCAACATTGACGCTATTGATCGCGATGCTGCTCCTGTTGCCCTTCCAGGCCCGGGGGAAAGTGATCCGCATCGCCTGTGTAGGCAATTCCATAACATACGGATCAGGGATCACCAGCCGGGATCGGCTCTCCTATCCGGCACAATTGCAGGAGTGGCTGGGGAGTAGTTACGAGGTGAGGAATTTTGGCGTGTCGGGAGCCACCCTGCTGAAAAACGGAGACAACCCCTACGGCTTACAACCTGAATATCAAGCATCATTGGATTGGGAACCGGACATTGTCATCATCAAGCTGGGAACCAATGACAGCAAGCCCCGGAACTGGCAATACGCCGGGCAGTTTGAGGAGGACTACCGCGAGCTGGTTCGCTCCTATGCCTCACTGCCATCCCGTCCCCGCATTTTGGTTGCCCTGCCGGTCCCGGTCTTTACGGCGGAGAAGTGGGGTATCCGGGACTCGGTGGTCAGGGATGGGGTGATACCAGCCATCCGGCAAGTGGCCCAGGATAACAGGCTGGAAGTCATCGACCTGTTCAACGCACTTCTGCCCCACCCCGAAGCCTTCCCCGATGAGGTTCATCCCAACTCGATCGGGGCGGCCATAATGGTTGAGGAGATTTACCGGACCCTCTTTCACCGCGGCCAGATCCACGGTTCAGGTTACCTGAATACGGCCATCCTGGCCGCTCCCGGGGCTGAATGCCGCGGGGCGGCGGCGGGCTGGGGGGCTGGCCGTGACTGGTTCAGCCAGTTTGATGACATTAACCGCATCGGTGAGAGCCGGCAGGTCGACCTGGTCTTCCTGGGAACCTCCATCACACAGGGACTGGGCGGTGAAGGCCGGACAGTCTGGTGCGCTGTTCCCGGCCTGTGGGACTCCCTCTATGGTGAAAGGAATGCGGCGAATTTCGGAATATCGGGCGACCGCACCCAGAACGTGTTGTGGAGGATTCAGAATGGCAATTTCGAGAATATCAGCCCAAAAGCCATTGTACTGGAAATCGGAGTCAACAATTTCCCTTTTCACAACGCAGAAGAGATCACATCGGGAATCCATGCGATCATCAAGGCATTGCAAAAGAAAGTTCCAGGCGCCAGGATCCTCCTGGTCGGACCCCTTCCCGCAGGAGCCGATCCCTCCGGCCCCCTGCGAAAGAAGTACCTTGAGGTACAGCGAAACATTAAAAGCACTGGCGGAAAGAACATTACTCATCTGGATCTGGGCAGGGTGTTCATCCAACCCGATGGATCCCTCGTGCCCGGGCTGATGAGCCAGGATGCCATACACCTCACCCCCGAAGGGTACCGGGCCTGGACAGCAGCTATGGAAGGAGAGCTGGTGAAAATCTTTGGGAAATAAGTATATTGATGCGCCAAACCCTGTTGAGATGAAGAGCATTCGCTTATACCTGTTGCTGCTGCCCCTAACCCTCACGGCCGCCTACGGCCAGGAAACCCAGGAGATCAAGATCCGGCCGGTCAGCTTCTATGTCGGGTTGCAGCCCGGGATATCCCTGGCGGGCTATGACGATTACGACCGGCCCCTTATTAATATCAACCTGTTGCCGGTGACCTTTGAATATGCCATAAACCGCCACGTTGGCTTTCGTCTTAACCCGATATGGGAGCTGCAGATCCGCCCCGAGTTTCCTACCGAGCTCTCCACCGTCGGCGCCGAGATCGCCATCCCCTATTATTTCTCAAAGAAGAACAGCGAAGAGGGGCAACGTGGCTTCTACGGCGCCCCGGTTCTCACCCCGGCTTTTTATCGTCTCAACAATTACTATTCACTCGGCCTGGCCCTCGAGGCCGGTTACGCGATCCTTTTCGGGCGGGGCTGGAGCCTGGCCCTGGCCGGACAGGTGGGCTTCAAGCTCCAGATGGCCCAAAACAACCCCTATATGCGCATCGTGCCCGACACCGCTCCGCGGCTGGCGGTGGGGGTTTGGTTTTGATACACCTGACAGGTTTTGAAAACCTGTCAGGTGTATAGACCTGTCAAGTTATTAGAAACTTGACAGGTCTAAGGCAAGGCCAATCAAGAAATTCACCCCCGCCTGCGGGAAGTAGCCGTCCATTTTTTGGCGCGCCCCTTCATAGAAGTAGCTGTAAACCCAGGCGTTGGTTTCATATTTTTCATTGAAGATGTTGTTCACCTGAAAGAACAGGTTGCCTTCTCCTAACCGCTTGAATTTAAACGGATAGGAGAGGTTAATGCTGTTGACGAAATAGGGATCGAGCGAGCGGTCGGGGTTCGAGGTGTTATCGATGAACTGCCGCCCCACCAGCTTGCTGTCGAGAGCTATCTTGATCACCCCCCACGCAAACCAGGTGATCCGGCTCCCCGTGATGACGGATGGGGAGAAGGAGAGGTTGGTCTCGCCCAGCGGGATGGCCTGCTGGCCCCAGGTATCCCAGTCATCCACGTACTCGGTGAAGTTCAGGATGCGGTTGCGGCTGAGGGTCAGGTTCATATCCCAACTCAGGAGGCGGACCGGCGTGATCTTAAACGCTAACTCCACGCCAGCCCGGTAGCTGTCCGGGATATTCACCATTATGGGAGCGCCCACGTCGTTGATCTCACCGGTCAGCACCAGCTGGTCGGTATAGTCCATCCAATAAAGATTCAGTTCAGCCGCTAATTTTGAAGAAGCGTACCGCCAGCCCGCCTCCAGGTCGCGCAAGGTTTCCGGCCGTATCTCCTGCCCCGGGCGGGCGTCGGTAAAGTTGCTCCGTTTGGGTTCGCGTCGGGCCAGGGCGTAACTGACAAACAACTGGCTGTTGCCCGCAAGATCCAGGGTCATCCCTCCCTTGGGATTTAGAAAATGGTAACGCCGTTCCAGGGTGATATCCCGCAGATCATCATCCAAACCGTCAATCCGGTAATCGATGAACCGGTATTGCAGGTCGGCGTAAAGGTTCAGCCCCCGGAGCAGCGTGTAATTGGCCCGGACGAACGGACTAACCTCCGACTTGAGTCCCCGGTTATAATAATATTGATGGTTGGGAGCCGCGTTGGGGGCAAGTGACGACCAGATGACCCGTCCAAAATGGTCTCCGTCATAGCGGTTCAGCCCCCCGCCGGTGGTCAGACCCAGTTTTCCACTATGATAATTAAGTGAATAGACGGCGCCGACAAATTGGTTATCCAGCCACTTGCGCCTCACAAGGTCGGAGCGGCTAAACACCTCGGACCCAACAACCAGAGGATCAATCAGATATTCAGCCAGCTTGGCATTTTCCCTGAATTGCTCATAGTAGCCGCGCCCGCCGGTATAATGGAGGGCTACGGTAAAGTCGAGGTTGGGGGCTAAGAGCTGGGACCAGCTCAGCTGCAGGTTCTCCATCTTATAGTCATCCACCTCATTTTCATAGGTATAGGGATTGTAAGTCCGGTTCGTCCCGAGCAATTCCGAAGGAACGCCACCCCAAGCCTGGTAGGTCAGCTCCTGGCCGGTGAATAGGATGGCCTTGATGATGCTTTTTTTGGAGAAATAGCCTCCTGACAGGTAAATGGATAACAAATCGGTAAAAGCCCGGTCGATAAACCCATCAGAATGTATCCGGGAGAGGCGGGCATCCACGCTGAAATGGTCGGCCATCAATCCGGTTCCGGCGCTGACAGCGGTTTTCCAGGTATTGAACGACCCTGCCGCAGCGCTCAATCTGGCGTAAGGCTTGGGGTTCATCGCGGTGGTCTGCAAGTTGATGTTGGCTCCGAAGGCCCCCGCACCTTGTGTCGATGTCCCCACCCCACGCTGGATCTGGATGTTTTCGGTAGATGATATGATATCGGGGATGTCAACCCAGTACACCTCGTGCGACTCGCTGTTATTGAAAGGTATCCCGTTGATTGTCACGTTGATCCGTGTTGGATCGGTACCCCTGATGCGCATCCCCGTGTACCCTACCCCGGTGCCGCCATCACTGGTAACAACCAGTGAGGGAGTCAGGGCCAGCAGGTACGGGATATCCTGCACCCGGTTGGTTTCGCCGAGCTCCTCTTTCGTAATGTTGGTGTAAGCCACCGGATCGGTCCGGTTGGCCCGGGTGGCCCTCACCACCACTTCACCGGCCATCACCCGGGCCTGCTCGAGGCTGATCTTCAAATCAACCGGGGCGATCAGACTCACCGGATACTCCAATGGCTGAAACCCGATAAAGGTCACCTTCAGGCGGTAATCACCCGCCCTGAGATTGGGAAAATGGAAATGTCCCTGAAAATCCGTACTGACACCCTTGAGGGTGCCTTCCAGCAACACGTGCGCCCCCGCCAGGGGCTGATCCTGTTCATCCGTAACTGTCCCGGTAATTGATAATTGCGCCTGCGCACCCAGAACGATGAACCAGGATGCCATTAAGACAGCAATCCTTTTAAACATCGCATTTAGCAATTAAAACCAGGCCAAGCGTCCTCGTGGCCGTTCTCCCTTCGCCGGCATTACCCGGATCAGGTTCTAAGGGTATGATCTCAGCCCGTAGTTTTCAGGCACCCCCTTAGAGGACGAGACAAAGATAGGGAAAAAGGGAAAAAGGGAAAAAGGGGCACGGGGGAATGTGGGTGTGGGTGTGGGTGTGGGTGTGGGTGTGGGTGTGGGTGTGGGTGTGGGTGTGGGT
>JAWOHI010000140.1:0-6319 GCA_046485255.1 Bacteroidales bacterium | reverse complement strand
CCGGATGCGGTTCCAGCGGAATGAACCGGATCCGCTCAAGATAGGGGCTCAGGTCGATGGCGTCCGTTTTGACCAGCCGGATGCAGGGTCCCTCCCCGCCGACGGTTTCCACGGCCCTGCCACAGGCCAGCAAGCTTGCCAGGAGGGCCAGAAAAAGGATTGAATTAGTGATTTTCATTTTCGGATGAATTGGGAAACAGTAATGCGATTTGATCCAGGTAGTACTCATTTTGTGATTCCTCCAGGGGCAGATAGAGGTGAGGAGAGGCGGCCGAGGGGGTTGGGCCTGCCAGGAAGAAGACCGGGAAGCCCGACTCCTCAAGCCACCCGGCCGGCCCTCCAGGCTCTATCCGCCCAAAGGGAGCGCCCGGCAGGATCAGCCGGCGGTGGCTCCACTCCGGGCCGGAGCCGGACCGGCTGACATAGACCACCCGGATGTTTTCAGCCCCTATCTCCGGCAGCCGGCTCTTCAGCGCAAACAGCGCCTGTTCGATGCAGGTGGAACAGTGACGGTCGGACAGGAAGAGGACCAGCCTCCTCCCAGACCCCAGCCATTCGCTGAGCGTCTTGAGCGATAAGTCCTCGGTATGAACCGCAAGGTCCAGGGGAATGTCCCTCCCGCCCATTCCAATTTCCCAGCCGCGCCCCGACCGGGCTTGTGAAAGCGCCCTGCTCAGGAGGTCAATTCGCTGTTCGGCAATGCCCTCCCGCTCTTTGATCGTCCCGACCCGCTCCACCATCAGCCAAACAACCGACAGGCTTAGACAGAGGAGCATCAACAAGGCACCCAGGAACTTGTCGTCTCTTATCTTGCTCATGCCGAGCATTTTACGCCTAGCGAGCATCCGACGAAAGGACGGCCGGTCAGCTGGCAGCATTTCCGCACATCATACACATTGACCAACCGGGTGAATTCGCCGCCAATCCAACCGTAGTGTTCCAGTTTCGTGTCAACCACCACCCGCTCGCTGCTGACCTCATAACCAACCCATACGCCCTCGGGCGGGTTGGTGCTGTCGGTGGTCTTGACATTGTCTCCTTCGTCCATGGAAAATGCTCTCATAGTGAGCATATTGCAAGCCAATAGGAGCACGATGGCCGCAATGAATCCTGTTGTTTTTGATAATGAACCCATAAACTGATGATTTTCAGAATTTCCTACTCTTTAAAGGTTTTTCGGAATCCACCTTTTCTTCTCACGTTTATGGATGCCCGGTCTGGTCTCAAGCGGAAAAAAGCCTCCCACTTTTTTATCTTAAACCCGGATTTTAAAAAAACCTACCTTTAGGCCCTAAAAACTCGAGGAATGATCACTTTTGAAGAAGCGCTCCGGATCACCCTGGAGAACGCCTCCATTGGTGGAACTGAAATAGTTGATTTTGAGGAGGCTGTGGGCAGGGTGCTCAGCGCCCACGTCTTCTGCGATATGGACCTGCCCCCATTTGACAAGAGTGCAATGGATGGCTTTGCCTGTCGCCGGACGGACTTGTCCGGAAAAATGCGCTGTGTGATGGTCATCCCTGCCGGAACGAGGCCTGACCGGCCGATCGGTCGGGGAGAATGTGCCAAAATAATGACCGGATCGATCGTTCCCGAGGGGGCCGACGTGGTGATCCGGGTTGAAGATACCGTAGAGGAGGGGGACCTGGTTACGTTCAAGGCAACCGCAACAGCCCCAAATATTTGCTACAAGGGGGAGGATGCCCAAACCGGTGATCTGATCCTGAAGAGCGGCACACTCCTGACCCCCCGGCATGTGCCGATCTTAGCCACCGCGGGCGCCGTCAGGGTGGAAGTGTATCAAGTCCCGCAGATCGCCCTGCTGTCGACCGGAACTGAGCTGGTTGAGCCCTTCGAAAAGCCGGACATCTCGCAAATCCGGAATTCCAACGCCTATCAGATGGTCGCCCAACTTAACGCAATGGGTATCGATCCGGATTATTACGGCATTGCTCCCGATGATGAGAAAGTTACCAGGCAAATGATCGGTGAGGCCCTGGCCAACTCGGATATCCTGGTCCTCTCGGGCGGGGTTTCGATGGGCGAATTCGATTTTGTGCCCGGAACCTTGAAGTCTTTGGGAATCAATCTTCTCTATCAAAAAATTGCCATTCAGCCCGGCAAACCGACCCTGTTCGGCACGGGCGCGGGGAAGTACGTTTTTGGGCTTCCGGGAAACCCCGTCTCCTCCTACCTGACTATGGAAATGCTGGTTAAACCATTCATTTATAAATGTATGGGCCACAATTGGTCACCCCCGCAAGTGCGCGTGGAGGCCGGAAGCCCCATAACCAGGAGAAATACCGGGAGGTTGGCCTGGGTGCCTGTCAGGATGGGCCCGGATGGGCTCGTTTATGCAGTCGAATACCACGGCTCGGCACACATCCTTGCACTTAATCAGGCGGATGGCATCGTTAGCCTGCCGATCGGGTGCACCGGAGCAGATCAGGGAGAATATGTCAATGTACGACTCTTTTAACCGTAAGATCAACTATCTGCGGATCTCGGTGACCGACCGCTGTAACCTGCGGTGCCGTTACTGTATGCCCCCGGAAGGGGTCCCTCTGCTCAGGCACGAGGATATCCTCCGGTTCGACGAAATCCTGGAGGTGGCGCAGGTGGCGGTCTCCCGTGGAATCGACAAGATCCGCATTACCGGAGGGGAACCGCTGGTAAGGAAAGGGGTGGTCGACCTGGTGTCTATGATATCCCGTCTGGATGGGGTCAAAGACCTGTCAATGACCACCAACGGCTTGCTGCTGGAGCAGTTCGCCGGTCAGTTGAGCGCTGCGGGCCTTATGCGGGTCAACATCAGTATGGATACAACAGATCCCGGCCGCTACCGGGAGATTACCCGGGGTGGCGACATCCAGTGCCTTTTCAGGGGCATCCGGGCGGCCATCGATGCGGGATTGACGCCGGTCAAGATCAATTGCGTCATTCGGGAAAGCCCGGAAGAACCGGACGCCCGCCTGGTCAAACAATTCGCCGGAGATAATGGACTGGAAGTGAGGTATATCCTTGAGATGGACCTCGAAACCGGCCATTTCCGGCCTGTGATCGGAGGGGAAGGGGGCAACTGCCGCTCCTGCAACCGGCTTCGCCTCACCAGTAACGGTTTTCTCAAACCCTGCCTCTTCAGCAATGCCGGCTTCTCCGTTCGGGAGCTGGGGGCAGCGGCTGCCCTGGACAAGGCGCTGCGCTCCAAACCGGAGTCGGGAGGGGTCAATACCAGGGATGAATTTTATAACTTAGGGGGATGAGATGATAGATGATAGACGTTATAGATGATAGACGTTATAGATTATAGACGTAATAGTTAAAAGATGGAAGAAGAAAGTGGGAATAAGGGGTTGAGTCATACGGATGATGCCGGTAGGGCCAGGATGGTGGATGTCGGGTTGAAACCCGACCAACTCCGGATTGCCCGGGCGGAAGGTTTGATCCGGCTGCAGCCGGAAACCGTTGACCTGATCCGTCAAAACCTGATGAAAAAGGGCGATGTCCTGGCTGTTGCCGAGATTGCCGGGATCCAGGCCGCCAAGGCAACCCCAACGTTGATCCCGCTGTGTCACCCGATCCGCCTTACCCAGGTTTCCGTCAGGGCAACCCTTGGGGAAAACGGGGTGATGGTCGCAAGCGAAGTGCGGTGCGTCGGTCAAACCGGTGTTGAGATGGAAGCGCTCACTGCCGTAACCGTGGCCCTGCTAACGGTTTATGATATGTGCAAGGCGGCCGACCAATCGATGACCATTGAGATGGTCAAACTTGTTGAAAAAACGAAAAATGACCTTCCCAAATAGAATCCGCATCCAGGTGATCACGCTCAGCGACCGGGCCAGCCGCGGTGTTTACCCCGACCTGAGCGGCCCTGCGATATCGGGAATGGTGGAAGCCTTCTTCAAGGCCAAGGAGATCGCCATTGAGGTCCAAAATGTCATCCTGCCCGACGATCCGGCCCAGCTACGCGAACAGATCGAGAACGGGAAAATGGAAGGGCTTCACGTGATCTTTACCACCGGAGGCACCGGCCTTGGGCCACGGGATTTCACGCCGGAGGTGGTCAGGCCCTTGCTGGACAAGGAAATACCCGGCATCATGGAGATGATCCGGGTAAAGCACGGACTCAACAAGCCCGCTGCACTGGTGTCGAGGTCAATTGCCGGGGTTGCCGGCAGTACGCTCATCTACTGCCTCCCGGGAAGCGTCAAGGCAGTGGAGGAGTATTGCCTCGACATTCTTCCCACTATCATTCACTCCTTGCGGATGATCCTTGGTATCGACGACCACCGGAGCTGATCCGGATCATTCGATGATCAGCCTGACCACCCTCGAATGACGGCCGGCAGTGACTTCGATGAACCAGATACCCGGCGTCAGGAAAGAGGGCTCCAATATCTCACATAAGCTCCGGGCTGGCCCGAACCGGCGGTAAAGGAAATCCTGTCCTATCAGGTTGATCATCCGGATCTCCCCCGTCACAGATCCTCCAAATTCCGCCTCCAAAATGAAACGTCCCTGGGATGGGTTGGGATAAACTTCAATCCAAAAACCCTCACTATCATCCAGCCGACTGGAGCTGTTCAGGTTTGCCCGCCCGGGGGTTCCCCGGTCGCCAGCCCCGTAAATCGCCGTCGACACAAACCAGGCCGCCGGTTGATCATTGCTTTCGGCATTCAGAGATTCCGGCGATAACTCCATCGAGGCGCCCGAAACCAGCGGCCAACCGGATTGATAAGCCACCTGGTCGATGATCCGCTCATCCGGCAAGCAGATGATCACCTCGTCGGCACTATTGGTCAGGGAAAAGTTCTTCAACACGTAATCCACCAAAACGCCCCCGTTCAATCCCATATCGGCTTCCCTGCCCAGAACCCAGTAAGCCCCCGGTTGAATGACCAGATTAACCGACGACGAAATGATGTGGCGATTGCTTCCGTTGTCCTTGATAACCAGATCATTTAGCAAAATCGGGTGATCGGTTCCGTTCCAGATCTCCACCCATTCCCCCCGGGTATCATCCACGGCTGCCGGATTGGACATAATCTCCGTAATGATCAGTTCACCAGGCTGGGGTAACTGTTGCCCGTCCAGCTGGTTCCAGCACAGAAAAGAAGTTAACATCATCAGGATCAAGTAATTGTTTTTCATTGTGCATTTTTTTGATTAAACCTGATCGTATAGATGCACGGGACGGGGGAGAATGGAAAAAATGACGGAAGTAATTTTTCGTGCCGGGCTAAATCGATAAACTTGTGGTTTAAAACTGATAGCTAATGTTGGATACCCTATTAAATCACAAATCGATCCGTAAGTTCAAACCCAATCCGGTCGAGGAGGAGAAGCTGAAGCTCATCCTTGAGGCGGCCTCGCGTGCTTCAACCACCGGCAATATGCAGGTTTATAGCATTGTGGTCACCACCGACGAGGAGATCAGGAAACAGATATGGGCGTCGCACTTCCGCCAGGATATGGTTTTGCAGGCACCCGTTCACCTGACCTTTTGCGCCGATTTCAATCGTTTTTCCAAATGGTGTGCCCAACGTGGGGCCGACCCCGGGTACGATAACTTCCTGTCCTTCCTGACCGGCGCGATCGACGCCCTGCTGGCCGCCCAGAATGCCGCCTTGGCTGCCGAGGAGCAGGGACTCGGCATCTGTTACCTTGGAACCGTGACCTGGATGGCCCACCGGTTCATAGACATCCTGGAGCTCCCGCGGCTGGTGATCCCGGTTGCCGCCATCGTGCTCGGCTATCCTGATGAGGATCCCGGCCTGACCGACCGGCTGCCCCTCGAAGGCATCGTACATCAGGAAAAGTATGCGGATTACCCGCCGGAGTCCATCGATCAATTCTACCAGCCGAAGGAAGCTTTACCCTCCACGGCCGAACTCCTCAAGGAGAATGGGATGGATTCCCTTGCCAGGATTTTTACCGAAAAGCGCTACACCAGGAAAGATAACCGCCACTTTTCCCGCTTGTTCCTTGAAGTGCTAAGAAATCAGGGATTTATGGAAAACGAAGGCGAATAAATAGAAAGGGAAGACCCTATCAGGATAGTATCGGTTATATTGATCGCCTGCCTGATCCTGCTGCCGGGCCGGCTGCTCAGCCAGGATCAGCTGATGATTGAGGTCAGTCCGGCCTTCCGGAACGATCGCTTCGCCGGACGGATTATCCGACCAATCCAGGCCCAATCAAAAGGTCCTATTTCTTGTAGCCGCGCACGTGGAGGTTGTCGTGATTGTTGCGCCGGTACGTGAGGCGATGAATCAGCCAGGGATAGCCGTGAAAGGCGAAGATGATCGGCTTGTCGATG
>JAWOHI010000108.1:0-3729 GCA_046485255.1 Bacteroidales bacterium | reverse complement strand
CTCAGCCATTATCTGATGGCAGATCCCGTCGCCAGCGTCGTGGAACTTCCTGACGCCCTGATCCCAGACCATCTCGCGGATGGACTGGTACTGGGTAGCCAGCTTGGCATCGGTGGGCGGGGCGTTATGGTCCAGCGTGACCAGCAACTGGTCTGGGTCGTGCAGCCTGACGCCCCCCATCTTCTTGAAGGTATTGAAAATGCTGGCCGTGTTGTCGTGGGTCAGGATGATATCCGGCCTCCTGAAAACAATCGCTCCCGCGGGAGCACCCAGTACTTTTTCCGCAAATGTCAAGCCCATACTTAATTAAGATTTACGATTTACGATTTACGATTTACGATTTACAATTGACGACTTAATGGTCACTGGTCACTGGTCACTGGTCACTGGTTACTGGTTACTGGTCACCGGTCACTTTTTTACCAAACAGCCCGCCCCGGTGATAGATCTCCATCTGCACCTGGCTGAATGGATTGATCCTGATCTGTTTATCCTTTGTACTGTTGACGAGTAGTCCGGTTGCGAAGTTGATCCGGAGCAGGTCTCCTTCAGCGAGGTCCAGTTCTTCGATTGATTCGTAGGTCAGGATGGGAAAGGCGGCATTGATGGCATTGCGTTCATAGATCGACCCAAAGCTTTCAGCAATGATACAACTAATCCCCAGTGAGATAAAACAATCCACGGCCTGTTGCCGGGATGAGCCGCTGCCGAAGTTCTTCCGGGCCACTACGATATCCCCTGGCCTGGCTTTCCTTGAAAAATCGCGGTACCCTTCGAGGTTATCAAAGGTGTACTGGCCCATTTCGCGGGGATCGGTAATGGCCAGATAGCGGTTATGGAAGATCATATCGGTATCGATATTGTCCTCGCGGATGAACCAGGCACGCCCCTCCACTTCGACCGGCCGCCGACCGGCTTCGGATGTGGCACCCGTGGTTTCGGCTCCGGGTTCCCTTGCGGGCTCCTTCCCGGCGGTCACCGGGCCCTCAAAGAGCACCGGATGATCCGGGACCCTGTCAGGGGTGGTGATATACCCGGCCACGGCTGAGGCGGCCACGATGGCCGGGGATGCCAGATAAACCTCTCCCTTTCCCTGTTTGCCTGGAAAATTGCGGTTACCCGTGCTGATGGTCACCTCTCCGGGACCGTTCTGGCCCACCTGGCCGGCAGCACATCCGGCACATCCGGCATTGGAGACCAGGGCACCAGCTGCCTTGAACACGTCGATCAGTCCGTCGTTAAGGCATTGCTGCCAGATCTGGTCGGTTGCCGGGACGATCTTCAGGACCACACCCGGAGCCACTTTCCGTTCGTACAAGATGGCGGCGGCGGCGGCCAGATCGTCATACCGGCCATTGGTGCAACTGCCTATGAACGCCGAGTCGATCTTGCGACCCTCAACCTCGGTAACCGGAACCGTTTCGTGGGGTGCGCCAGGCAGGGAAACCCTGGGTACAAATTGCTCTATATCAATAGCAAAAGTCTTTTCATAAACGGCATCCGCATCGGCTGAGACCAGTTCAATCCTTCGCCCCGCTTTTTCGGAGGAATAGTTCAGGATATCCTCATTAGGTGTAAACAGCAGGGTGATCACGCCCATCTCAGTTCCCATTGACGCGATGGTGATCCGCTCGTCGAGCGTCAGGCCGTCGATTGCCTCCCCGTACAACTCGACGCTGTACCCAAGCAGGTCGTTGGCGCCGAAATGGTACAGCAGATTTAGTGCGATGTCCTTGGCGCTTAATCCATTCTGTCTGTTTCCAGTGAGGGTAATCTTCACCGAAGGAGGAACCTTGAACCAGAGCTTGCCGTGCGCCCAAGCAGCAGCAATGTCCTGATCGCCCATTCCCTGTCCGAAGGCCCCGACCGCACCGAGGATGTTTGCGTGGGAGTCTGTCGTCACAGCGGTTGAACCGCTAAAGGCCAACCCCTCGTGAATCAGGATATGGGTACCGATACCCTGGTCAATATCATAGACCCGGATCCCGTTCTCCCTGGCAAACTGCCTGCATATGTGCTGGTTAACCGCATATTTCTGGTCGCTCCCGGTCGGGTTGCAGTCAAATGTAAAAAATGTCCTCGCCGGGTCATCAATTCCCAGGTGGTTGTCACGGATGTTTTTCACCACGTTGGCCCCCCCGAAGTCCCTGGCAGCCCTTACATCCATTAACACGTCGACGATATCACCCGGCGACACCTTGGGCAGGCCCGCGTGACCGGCAATGATCTTCTCAATCAAGTTTAGTCCCATAGATTTATGCTTATCAGGTTATTAGTTTTAAAGCTTCTGAATCAAAAAGACGGCTGGCTTTTTGTGCAGATCGGGCAGGTTGTTGTGCCACTGCCAGACCGGCGCCGTCCGGATGAACTCATTTTCCGATGTCAGGTCGGCCGAAACCGACAGCAGGGTATCCGGTGACAGGTGGGCGACCAGATCGCTAATTAGCTGTCGGTTCCGGTAGGGCGCCTCAATGAATATCTGGGTCTCTCCCGTTTGCTTGGATCGCTGCTCCAGCTCCCTGATTTTTCGGATCCTTTCCTGCGGTTTAACGGGAAGGTAGCCCTGGAAGGCGAACCGTTGGCCGTTCAGGCCCGAAGCCATCAGGGCCAGGAGGATGGAGCTGGGTCCGGTCAGGGGCCTGACCGTGATCCCGTTCTCGTGTGCCAGGCGAACCAGCTCCGAACCGGGATCCGCGACGCCCGGGCATCCGGCTTCGGAAAGGACTCCGCCATTGCTTCCGGACAGGATCGGTTTCAAAAGGTTCACCACCTCATCCGGCCTGGTGTGCTCATTCAGGTACCCGAACTCCATTTCGGCCAGGTGCTCCTTCATCCCGAGGCGCACCAGGAAACGCCTGGCAGCCCGCTCCTCTTCAATGATGAAATAACGTAGCTCCCGCACCAAACGGATCGTTACAGCAGATAGGGCGCCTTCGGGATCGCCGTCAGCAAGCAGGTTGGGAATGAGTAATAGTGTACCTTTCATTCAGTAAATTTACTAAAAAGCCCCTACTTTGCTATCTTTGCAAATTGTTGAGTATGGACATACCCGTAAAAATCACTTTTCTTGGCACAGGAACCTCCCTCGGGGTTCCCATCATCGGGTGCGGATGTCCGGTTTGCGCTTCCAACGATTTCAAAGACAACCGTTTACGATCATCCATCCTGGTTCATTACGGGCCTCTTACCCTGGTAGTGGACGCCGGTCCTGATTTCAGGCAGCAGATGATACGCAGCCGGGTTACCAACATTGACGCGATCCTGCTGACCCACGAGCACAAGGATCACGTTTCGGGGCTTGATGACATCAGGGCGTTTAATTTCCTGCAGCGGCGCGCCATCGACATATATGCGGAAAAACGGGTTCAAGACTCGATCCGGAAGGATTTCGCCTATGTGTTCTCCCTTGTTCAATACCCGGGAATTCCCCAGATGGAACTTCATACCATTCACCCTGAGCCGTTTGAGATCGGCGGTCTGCCGATAATCCCGATCAGGGCGATGCACTACAAGCTTCCGATCCTGGGTTTCAGGTTTGGCAACCTGACCTACATCTCGGATGCCAATTACATTGCCGCTGAGGATATTGCAAAAATTCGCGGAAGTGAGATCCTGGTCATCAATGCCTTGCGGTCGGAGCCCCATCTTTCGCACTATAGTTTCCCGGAGGCTTTCAGGGTCATTGAAGAGGTTGGCCCCCTGAAGGCTTACCTGACCCACCTGTCGCAT
>JAWOHI010000107.1:0-12111 GCA_046485255.1 Bacteroidales bacterium | reverse complement strand
GTGGCCATCTGCTTGAGCCTTAGCAGGACCTCCTGCTCCGTCGCCCCAGCCTTGGCCAGGGCAAGCTGGTCGTGGATGAAGGCCGCATCCCCTGAGATGCTGAGTGATAGCCCTTTAAAGACCCGAAGGTATATGCCGGTCCAAAGCCTGAAACTGTACTTGGACCAATCGTGCAGGTAATTCGATGCCTGACCCGAAAAGCTGACACTGCCCCAGGGCTGCCTGAACTCGGAGGCGATCGAGAACTGGTGACTGAAAAGCCCCTCTTCGAGCTTGTCGTAAATAGTGGTGTCCTGGTAGAAAGTGTACCCGTATCCGACCCGGTATTGAAACCTGACCTGCTTCCGGTTCGACTCCTGGTAGCGAAAGATATTGTACTCAATGGCGGGAGCCAGGGATGCGCTGAATCGGGTATTCCCGTAAGTGCTTGACCAGATGCCGGCACGGCCTCCCAATGACCAGTGGTCGTTGATGCTCTTGACGGTCAGGTGACGGATAGAGTAACTGGCCCGGGTCGACCGGTACTCCTCCTCATCATACCGGTAGATCCGATAGCTGACATCATAACTGCCGGAGAAATTGATTTTCCATTCGGGAGTAACCTTGTTTACCGCCACATCGTTCTCGGTAGAAAAACTGGAATAGCTGGCCTGGTCCTGAATATCCCCCTTCGTGCTGATATTGAACACCCAGCTTTTCCACTTGTCCTCCACGGTGTTTTCCTCATTAGTCCCGGCCGACTGATGGTCGTAGTGAAATTTGATATAGGTGGCCAATGGTGTTTTGGAGACGTAGGGCATCAGCCCTGCGGCCATCATCCGGGTGTACCCCGAACGGATCATGTCGCCCGTTTCATCCGGTAAAGAGGTGTAAACCACTTCATTGTTGATGCCCTCGAATTTCTGGCGGCCGATGATAGCCATCCGGTATTCGATGCCGCTGGCGCCGGTCGACTGGCGGGTTACCAGCACGTGAACCTGAGCTTCCCTGGGATCACGCACGTAGTTGACAAACGGGATCTCCCGGCGAATGTAATCTTCATCGCACCTGGAACAATCGATAAAAACACGAACGGCCTTTTCCATCAGGTTCGCATATAACGAGTCAGCTTCCTGTGATCGCAGGGTTGGATTGTATAAGGCCAGGATAAAAAAGAGAAGGAGAAGTGTTGGAAAGCGCATTGGGTCATTTTTCCGGTGAAAGTATAGCGAAACCGGCAACCCTTATGAAAATACGTAGTTAAAAAAAGTTAATTAAATGATTTCCAAATGGTGCTGATCGGTAATCTTTTCGCAATAGCGGCATTTCAGCGCGACCGGCTTCTTCTGAACCACCTCAAAGCGGGTGGTGATCGCCTCGTGATTGCTGATGCACTTGGGATTCATGCATTTGGCGATGGCGGTGATCTCATCGGGAACCGAAACCACCCGTTTTTCCACCACCTTGTAATCCCGGATGATATTCAGTTTGGCATCGGGTGCAACCAGGGATATCTTGTTGATCTCCTCATCCCTGAAAAAAAGGTCGGCAACCTTGATGATGGCCTTTTTGCCCAGTTTCTTGCTTTCGAGGTTGAAGCCGAAGGTGACTTGACTCCCGATATTGGTCAATCCCAGGATGTTAATTACACTAAAGAGGTTTTGGGAGGGGATATGGTCAATGACGGTACCATCTTTGATGGCGCTGACCTTGAGTTCTTTTTTAGCTTGCATGGCTCGATGGATTATTTAACGCCTAAGATTTTGGAAATGATGGCCATCCGGGTGAAAACGCCGTTCAAGGCCTGTTCGAAATAGTACGCCTTGGGATTCGAATCCACATCGGGGTTGATTTCATTCACCCTGGGCAGGGGATGGAGGATCTTCATCGTGGGCTTGGTTTTGGCCAGCATCGAGTTCTTGAGGATATACACGTTCTTGACCTTTTCATACTCAAGCGGATCGGAGAAACGCTCCCGCTGAACCCTGGTCATATATACGATGTCGGCGTCATCCAGGTTCTCCCCTATGTCGCGGTGCTCCCGGTAATCTATCCCCTGCTTGTCGAGCAGGATCTTGTACTCGTCGGGCATCTTCAGCTCGTCGGGGGCGATGAAGGTGAAAACAGGCTGGAAGGCCGACAGGGCGATCAGCAGCGAATGAACCGTTCGTCCATATTTAAGATCACCTACCATACAGATTTTCAGATTTTCCAGGCGCCCTTGCGTTTTTCGGATCGAGTACAAGTCCAGTAGGGTCTGGGTTGGGTGCTGATGCGCTCCGTCACCGGCATTGATCACCGGCACGGGTGAAACCTCCGAGGCATATTGGGCGCTTCCCTCCAGGGGGTGGCGCATCACGATGAGGTCGCTGTAGTTGGAGACGGTCAGGATAGTGTCCTTGAGCGTTTCCCCTTTCGAGACACTGGTCGAGGAGGTGTCGGAAAATCCGATCACACGGCCGCCCAGACGGTTGACGGCCGACTCAAAGCTCAGGCGGGTTCTCGTGGATGGCTCGAAAAACAGGGTGGCCACGACAAATCCGTTCAGGATTTCCTGTCCCGGACTCTTTTCAAACTCAAACGCCAGGTCGAGGATCTCCAGCATTTCGGCTGGCGTATAATCATTTATTGAAACGAGGCTTCGGTTTTTCATCAGGTCGGATCTTAATTGGATTTCACTGCCTAAATTTAGCCTAATCGGGCACAAACAAAACGGCTCCCATCGATATTGTTTAAACTACTTATTCACAGGGTTGACTCCTCGGATTCGATCCCCCTGTGCTTGGCCAATCTTCCTATTAGCTTGTCAACTAGCCCCTTCCTGATTCTGATGGTGATTCTCACCGGGTCGGAAAAATCCTGGTCCGTAATGGTCGCCTGCTCCTCCCGGATAATTTTCAAGGCTTCATTGACTAAAGGGTAGGGGCAGGTAATCCGGATGGCGGCATCGTGCGTTCTTTCAATGATCCTGGCGTTGCTGATTGCATCCTGGGCCGCGGTGCGGTAGGCATTGATCAATCCCCCGACCCCCAGCAGGGTTCCTCCAAAGTAACGGATCACCACGATTAATATATTGCTCAGGTCGTTCGACAGGATCTGCCCATAGATCGGCTTGCCCGCGGAATTGGACGGTTCGCCGTCGTCGTTTGTCCTGAATTCGCCCGATTGGCCCAGACGGTAGGCATAGCAGTGGTGGCGCGCATCGTGGTATTCCTTCCGGAGGCCCTCCAGGATCTGCCTGGCCTTTTCGGCTGAATTGACCGGGTAGGCCCTGGCAATGAACCGGCTTCCGCGGTCCTTGAACAATCCCTCCGAAGCTGCTTCAATGGTGCGGTAAAGATCGGAAGGCTCCGCTTGTGATTCCATCTCTTTCATCAGGATAAAAATAGAAAAACCCCCTGATGTTGGATGATCAGAGGGCCAGGTTCTTTTGTGATTCAGCTCGGATTTTGCTGGCCTCCACAAATCGGCCATTTTTATTGGTGTTTAGAGTTAGTATGAATCTTTGAGTGTATTGAAACCTGGTACAACCGCCGCCGAAGACATTCAGCCCTGGGGTATATGACCATCGAAGAATTTGAGAAAACAAATAGTAACTTTAAAAATGCAGCCTAGCTTAACTTGCCGTCCGGTTTACTGTGGCACATCCAAAGTTGCTTTTGAAAAGTCGAGAAGATTTCTTTACCTTTAACTATGTCTATTAATTATAATGCATTTCAGGAATGACTAAGCCAATGCTATATCTTCCTAAATATTGCAAGAACTATGTTTTTATCCCGATATTATTTTCGTTGGTCATTCAATCTTGTACCGAAAGAATAGATATTTATGAGGCTGCTAAACCTGTCCCGATAGTTTATTGCCTGCTTAATCCTGAAGATTCGGTCCAATATATCAGAATAGGAAGGTCGTATATGGCAGGCTATGAAACGGCTGAAAAACCACCATTGCCGGATTCAACAGTTTGGAACATTCCTCATGAGGTTTATATTGAAGAATATACTGACGGTATTAAAGAAACTGTCTATCGGTTCAAGCCTGACACGGTCATAAAAAAGGACACCGGTTTTTTCCCGGTTACCGGCCTCAGTTTGTATTCTACTAAATTCAGGCCAGTTAGCGGAAAAGCCTACCATCTCTATGTGTTTTTCCCAGACCTGAATTTGATGGCTGCTGCAAGTACCATTGTACATCAGGCTCCTGACATTTTTGATCCCATACATCTTTCTTTGCGAAAGATCACCTTTGAACCTGGCCTTCCATATACAATTCGATGGTATGCCGGGTTCTACACAGGGGTGTATCAGATGACTTTTCGGATACATTATCGTGATTCCACTGCTGCAGGTATTGAGGTCAACTCAGCTGATTATTCCAGTGGGGGATATTTTGACCAGCACACTCAACAAATGCTGGAGTATAACATGAGTGGAAAGGGATTCTATTTGGCCATGGTAGATAATATCCCGATGAGGACCGGAGTAGTCAGAAGTGTTATATCTGTTGAATTTATAATGGTAACAGGTGGAACCGACCTGGGCTTTCTTTATCGCACTAACATTGAAAATGGCAGCAATTTTAGCAACCTTTCCGACTATAGTAATATCGGTAATGGAATTGGCGTTTTTTCATCCCGAATCCTGACCCGGGAAATCAACCTGACTCTGTCCAACTACACGCTGGACCAACTTGCTCATGGCGAAATAACTCATTCACTTGGATTTACAGACAGTAAAGGAAATTAATATGAAGCGGTCGGTTTTAACTACACTAATCCTTGTGAGCCTGGTTTGCTCCTGTGCAAAAAATGATCCAGGAACCCCCCCTGGTAATTCCACCGGCGATTCAGATTTTGGAACCATCACATTTGATTTCCCTCTTCCACAACTCAATATTCCTGATAAATCACTACATCGGGTGGATTTGAGCCTCGCCAGGACAGTTGACAGTTTGTACCGGAAAGAGTTTTGCAATGAAGCCAATGTTTCGGATTACGTAGCGAAATACACTTTCACCCTTAAACCTGGCAGGTATCATTACCAGGCGGGCATTACCTGCACGTGCCAGGGAGACTCGTGTTTGTACGCAGGATTCCCCGGCGGACAGTTAAGTGTATGGTGGACCAGTGGCTGGGTTGATATTGAAAAGGGCAAAGCCTTTAAGAAAAATCTCATTTTTCAATAATGGTCACCCATCCGATAAAAAGAATTCCTTGGGTGTTGCTCATCCTGATGGCAGCAACATTATTGGCATGCAATCCGGAGAATGGTGACTGGGTTCCGCAGGTGGTTATGACTGTTAAACCGGAGAGTGGGCTTACAACCCAGGTATTCGAGTTCACGGTAGATATTACCAATCTCCCATCATCACAGAATGAGTTTTATGTCAGATGGGACTTGAATGGAGATTCAATCTGGGATGATTCTTATTCGGCTTGCAAGATCATTCCCTGGAGATTCTTTAAACCTGGCTTTCATAAGTATAGAGCCGAAATTCTGACTAAAGACGGGCAGCAAATTGTAATCAGCAAAGAAATCACTATTGATCAGGGCTATTCTGCTCCACATGCCGATTTTGAGATCAATCCTCCGATTGGAAACATTTTTACCGAATTCACTTTCGATGGTAGTGACACATTCGATGATGAGGATTCTCTTTCGACGCTCAAATACCGATGGGACTTTGATGGTGATGGGATTTGGGATACCGATTACAATTCCAATCCGGTTGAAAAGCACCAGTTCAATAAGATTGGGAAATATTCCGTCCTATTTTCGGCAATCGACCCCACCCATCGAATCTCAAATGTGACCAGGAGTCTGGAAGTCAATATGATTGATGAACGCATTCATCCTGATTTTACCTGGTCGTCAAGAAATGGAACCGTCAAGGATACTTTTTATCTTGATGCCTCTTCTAGCTATTATGAAACCGATCCAAACAAGGTTTTCACCTACTCCTGGTATGTTTTTGCCGAGGATAATTACGGCCCTTTTAACAAACCGGTATTCCCGCATGTTTTCAGCGGCTATGGGGTGCAGAAAATTATCCTGACCGTCACCGATGAGTTGGGATTATCAAATAGCTGTACGAAAGAGTTATACGTTATAAAGGAAAATATACCACCTACTCCAGGAATCGAGTTATCAACCCCATTTGGAAACATCAACACCAGTTTTTACCTCAGTGCCTGGCCATCCCGTGATGATGTCGATCCTCCTTCGGAATTGCTGTACCGCTGGGATTTCGAAGGAGATGGTGTGTGGGATACAGGTTGGTCGGACGCAATGGCACTTTTTCATCAGTTCAAAATCCCTGGCACCTATTGGATTACACTGCAAGCAATGGATACAGGGGGAGAAAAAGGAACCACAAAAGTCAGGGTCATGGTATCCGCCTCGGCTGCTCAAACCGGGTACATCAAGGATAATCGAGACAACAAATTTTACGGTACTGTAAAAATAGGAGAGCTATGGTGGATGTCAGATAATCTCAATTACGAAGTTGATCCCAAAATGGACTATAGCTTTCAAGTGTGCCTTGATGAAGAATATGGGTCCCTTTATGAGGGCTATACGGCGGTTGATTTTATCAATGCAGGCTATCGTCTTTGCCCGCAAGGATGGCGTCTTCCCACAAAAGAGGACTTTCTGGAACTCCGAGACCATATTCCTGAAAGTGGTGGCCGTGATGCCATGATGATCGGTGGTAGTTTGGGATTCAATGTCCGATATGTCGGCAAAGACGATGTGATTTATCTTTCCTCAACACAAAGAAGAAACTATGTTTACGAAACACAAATGCAATTTTACATGGGGTTACAAAACGATTTCGAGGGAGTCGACTTCCTGTGGGGCAACATAAAAGCCTACTATTATGTGCGTTGTATAAAGGATCAATAACAGAAGTTTTTGGTCAAAAGGATTTTCGATCTTTTAGGAAGCAATCTAACCATCTATCGAAATACCTACATCCTTCAGGAAAGTTAATCTAATCTTTTATAAACTTGAGTTGAAAAATCAGCAATATCCTTGAATTAAAAAGGGAGAGTTTGCAAACTCTCCCTTTTTACCTGATTATAAAAGTCTATTAATTATGCAAAGCAAAGATATCAAAACTAATTTTATTTATTGTGTAATTATTGACTGTTGTTTCTGCGTTCACATCGTCAGAAGGAATCCATCCTAATTCCTCCCAACTGGATTCAATTGTTTCTTTCACATATACAAAGGCTTCTGCAGTATGGCCAAAAGTTGTATAAAAAAACACGTCCATGTTCCAAATTGAAGTATCGGAAGGATCTACAACCGTACAAGAACTGTTGATTGAATTTCCTTCATATGAGTACCCCATGACATCAACTTTTACCGCATAAAGCGATCCATATAAGCTCTGATAATAATCAATCGCTGTAATATCAACCATTGTATAGGGCGGCCAAGGAACTTCTGAAGGAGGAGATGACCCAACTTTAAAACTTGATCCTAACAAAAATACAAACGTCAAGGCTGTAACTAAAAATATTCTTTTCATAATCGTAAATGTTAATTAAAAATCATGTTAAAACACCAATATTTAAAAGCAAGAAAACAAAATCAATTCTTTGAAGTAATTAAAAACTTTTTAATTATCGCCAGAATCAATAACTACTTCTAAATTTGATTCTGGCTGAATTTGATAAATCTATTTGGACTCACGGCATAAATATATTATTGATAATAAATCTTTTCAGATCATTTAAGAAACCCAACCTTTTCTTGCTGAATCCTGACTTTGTCAAAAAATCATGCCATCAAATTATGGCTGATTTGCGGAAGGGCCGCGTTAACTTCCAAACGATAGTTTACAAAAACTATCTTTGAGAATTGTAAAAAATGTTTTCCAAATCCTTATAAGATTGCCCCACTTTTTTAATGGAAAATGAATAAACTTTTGTGGCCCTCCCTTAGGGAAGGCTGAATTTGCATAAGTTGATGTCTCATTGCAATACTGTCCTTTTTCGAAAACTATCCTGAACCTACTTTCGGGCAAATTGCCTGAAAATGGAACAGCTGCTTGCCCTTGCCGGTGCCTTAATAGTCATTCTCCTGGGGATCATAGGATTCTGGATCCAAAAGTGGATCAAGTCCACGGATGCCTTAACCCTGGCAATATCGGACCTGCGGGTTCTCATTGCCACGACTCAAGGGAGCGTAGATTCATTGAAACAGAATTGTACCAGCCGTTGTAAGGTTGTGGACAGCCGCCTGAATTCCCATTCCAAGGCCATTCAGGATCATTCGCTGGACATTGCCCTCATTAAACAAGCCCTGCACCATGAAAGTGAGTAAGGATTTCTCATTGGCGGAGTTCGTCCCCCCGGTGATCTATGAGAAGTATGTCGATAAAGCTGTATGGTTCATCGATCCGAAGATTGTGCTGATGGCCCAGTTTATCCGGGACCGGTTCGGCAAGCCGATCACGATAAACAACTACCTGACCGGTGGGAGCTACCAATACTCAGCATTCCGGGACAGTGCCTGCACTATTGGAGCTGCCAATTCACAGCACCGGCATGGCCGTGCCATTGATTTCCGGATCAAAGGCATGACCCCGCAGGAGGTGAGGGATGATATCATCCGGAACTAAGGACTCTACCGGCCTACGGGCCTGACCACCATCGAGGCGGATAGCGCAACGTGGGTACACGTTTACTGCCGCTACACCAACCAGGAGACACTTTTAATCGTACCCTTTAACTAATAACACATTATGTCAGGCATTGAAAACATCAAGGTTTGCATCGGTTTTGTCCTAGACCTGACCGAAGACGTTCAAACCGCACTTGCCGATGGCAAGTTCAACGTAAAGGACTCAATCCTTTTCGTTGGTGACATTCCCCTAGTTCCCAAAGCAGTCCGTTCAGCCGGCAAGTTCTGGGATGAGCTTCAGGATATGGATGAATCCGAAAGCAACGAGATCATCCAGTTCGTGGTGGACCGTGTGAAATGCGACAGCGTGAAGGCCAAGCACATCATCGCCATGAGCTTCAAGACGGCCATCTCAATCTCTCATGTGGTCAATTTCGGCATCAGAGTGGTTAAGGGCATCCGGCGAAAGAAAGAAACACCCGTTATGAAGGTGGACGATACTTTGGCACCGAATAAAATGGATCCCGGCTAACGATCAGGTGTTTTCATATTGGTGTGAAACCGTGACTCCCATTTGGGGGTTGCGGTTTTTTGTTGTCCTTTTTTGCCGCGGACCATGGGGTTAAACTTGAGCCAAAATAGCCTGGATGCTCACCGCACTAAAATCTCCGCCGCTTGTTGCATTGACCGGTAATCCCGTTCGGTTCCGGTTTCAGACGGATAATCACCTGGAGCAGGCAGGGGAGAAAATCCTTTTCACCCTGCAATTCACAAACGGGGGAACCGGTTTTGAAGATGACTGGGTTGAACTGCGCTGGAACGGAAGGACCAGCCTGACAACGGGGCCAGGCATCTTTCCGGATGCGTTTTAACACTCTTTTTGTACTGATTGACCTGTTATCCTCAATTTCTAAATCGTTGGATAACAGGTCTTTGGGATTTTGGAAATTGGTAGATTTCCTGTCTAAGTGATTCAGCTCGGGCTCGAACCGAGGACCCCATCCTTAAAAGGGATGTGCTCTACCTGCTGAGCTACTGAATCGACCGTTCAAAAAACGTGCGGCAAAAATAATGCTTCTCGATCAAACCACCAAACCAAAGTTACAAAATATTGCCCCCTCTTTCTTCTTTCTTCTTTCCTCTTTCATCTTAAAATAGTAAGGCCCTCTTTGGGGAGAGGGCCTTACCGAAACCTAAACCTAAAACTAAACCTATGAAAAAGTACCTCAGGCAGTTGGGCTGCCTGGTAACGGCCCTGTTGAGCAAGACTCGTTACATTGATAAAACGTACAAAACCTATGCCATATTACAGTCGGGACTTTAACAATGTCAATTTAACAAAAAATTAACAAATTCAGGCGTGTGTGATCCGGATGGTGATCTCCTCTCGTTTCTTGTCGAACCCGATGGAGATGGAATCTCCGTCCCTGGCGCCCGACTCGATGATCTTCTCCGCCATGGGATCCTCGAGGAATTTCTGGATGGAGCGCTTGAGCGGGCGAGCGCCAAACTTGGGATCATACCCCTTTTCGGCCAGATAGTCCTTGGCGGCCGCCGAAATTTTGATGTCGAAACCCAGACGCTTCATCCTGTCAAAAAGTCCACGGAGCTCAATGTCAATAATTTGATGAAGGTGCTCTTTTGACAGGTTGTTAAAGATGACCACATCATCCACCCGGTTGAGGAATTCGGGTGCGAACGCCTTGTTAAGCGCCTTCTGGATCACGTCCTTCTGATATTCGCTGGATCCCTCCTCGTGAGGGCGGATGTTGAAGCCGAGGCTGTTGCCGAAATCCTTGAGCTGGCGGGTTCCGATATTGGAGGTCATTATCACGATCGTGTTCTTGAAATCGACCCTGCGGCCAAGGCTGTCGGTCAGTTGCCCGTCGTCGAGCACCTGCAGCAGGATGTTGAAGATATCGGGATGCGCCTTTTCGATCTCGTCGAGCAGGACGACCGAGTAGGGCTTGCGGCGTACCTTTTCGGTGAGCTGGCCGCCCTCTTCATAGCCGACATATCCTGGAGGGGCTCCGACCAGTCGGGAGACGGAAAATTTCTCCATATACTCGCTCATATCAACACGAACGAGGGCATCGGTTGAGTCGAACAGGTTCATGGCCAGCACCTTGGCAAGCTGAGTTTTCCCAACGCCGGTCGGTCCGAGGAAAATGAAGCTTCCAATTGGTTTGTTGGGATCTTTCAGGCCGGCCCGGTTCCGCTGGATGGCCTTGACAATCTTTTTAATGGCTTCGTCCTGACCGATGACCTTCGACCGGAGCTCGCCTTCCATATTCATCAGGCGGGCCCCTTCGGCCTGCGCGATGCGCTGAACGGGCACGCCGGTCATCATTGCCACCACCTCCTCCACGTTGGCTTCGTCCACCACCTCCCGGTTTTCATTCAGTTTTTTCTCCCAGGAGTCCTTCTCCCGCTCCAGATCAATGATCAGCTGCTTTTCACGGTCGCGGTGTCGGGCCGCTTTTTCAAAATCCTGGCTCTTGACCGCCTCGATCTTGATCTTCCGGGTTTCGGTAATTTCCTCCTCCAGCTTCAAGATCTTGTCGGGGACGGTAATGTTGGTGATGTGGACCCTTGACCCGGTTTCGTCCAGGGCATCAATGGCCTTGTCGGGCAGGTGGCGGTCGCTGATGTAGCGCTGGGTCAGGTAAACGCAAGCCTTGATCGCGGCATCGGTGTAGGAGACATTGTGGTGCTCTTCGTAGCGCTCCTTGATGTTATGAAGGATCTGGAGGGTCTCTTCGGGCGAGGTCGCCTCCACGAGCACCTTCTGGAAACGCCGCTCGAGAGCGCCATCCTTCTCAATATGTTGCCGGTACTCGTCGAGGGTGGTGGCCCCGATGCACTGGATCTCCCCGCGTGCCAGGGCGGGCTTGAGCATATTGGCAGCATCCAGGGAGCCGGTCGCCCCACCGGCCCCAACGATGGTATGAATCTCATCGATGAAGAGGATCACGTTGTTGGTCTTGGCCAACTCGTTCAGGATGGCCTTCATACGCTCTTCAAACTGTCCCCGGTACTTGGTGCCCGCCACGATGGAGGCCATATCCAGGGCAACCACCCGCTTGCCAAAGAGCACGCGTGATACTTTCCGCTCCACGATCCGGAGGGCCAACCCCTCTGCAATGGCTGATTTACCAACACCGGGTTCGCCGATCAGGACCGGGTTGTTCTTCTTGCGCCGGCTGAGGATCTGGGCAATCCGCTGAATCTCAACCTCCCGCCCGACGATCGGGTCGAGCCGGTTCTCTTCTGCTGCCCGGGTGATGTCAATGCCAAAATTATCCAGGACCGGCGTCTCAGAGGTCGGCTTGGCCTGACGGGCCTGGCCCTTGCCCGGCTCGGAAGGCCCTTCGGCATCCTCATCCTCGTCGTGAAAATCGGCCCGGGACGACGGCATCTCTTCGGCGATCTCATCGCGGACCTGCCGGTAGGTTACCTGCATCTCCTCCAGGATCTCGGTAACCAGGCAAGTCTCCTCCTT
>JAWOHI010000088.1:0-5296 GCA_046485255.1 Bacteroidales bacterium | reverse complement strand
ATATCATCGTGCAGGAGCACGGCGGTGAATTCGCGGTCGACTCCAAAGAAAATGAATACGCCGAATTTACCATCTCGCTGCCAATAAAAGACAGATAATCAAATAGATCAAAAGAGACAAAAATGGATGAAAAACTGAAATTTGACGTTAAAATCATGGTGGTGGATGACGAAGTGGATCTGGAACCGCTCATCCTGCAGAAGTTCAGAAAGCAGGTGCGAGATGGAGTTTATCAATTCGTCTTTGCCCATAACGGGCTGGAAGCCTTGTCAAAGCTGATCGAACAGCCGGATATCCGGCTGATCCTTTCGGACATCAATATGCCGGAGATGGACGGGTTGACGCTCCTCACCAAGCTGAAGGAGCTCAAGAACCCCTGGCTGAAGACCGTGATCGTCTCGGCTTACGGCGATATGGAGAATATCCGGACCGCGATGAACCGGGGGGCATTCGATTTTCTCACCAAGCCCATCAGTTTTGACGACCTGGAGATCACCATCAACAAGACCCTGGAGGAGATTTCCATCATCTGGCAGCGGATGCAGGAGCACGACCAGCTGGTGAGCATCCAACAGGACCTTCAGACAGCCAGGGAGATCCAGATGGCCATTCTGCCAAAGATCTTCCCCCCATTCCCCGACCGGAAGGAGTTCGACATTTTTGCCTCTATGATCGCCGCCAAGGAGGTGGGGGGCGATTTCTTCGATTTCTTTATGATCGACAACGACCGGCTGGGATTTGTCATCGGCGACGTTTCGGGCAAGGGGGTTCCGGCCGCCATTTTTATGGCTGTCAGCCGGACCCTCATCCGCGCCACTGGCCTGAAGGGGATCACCACCAGGGAGTGCATGGGGTATGTGAACAAGCTGCTCTGCAACGAGAGCGTCTCCTGTATGTTTGTAACCGTTTTTTACGGGATACTCAACACCCTGACCGGCGAGATCGAATACGTGAATGCCGGCCACAATCCTCCCTACCGGCTGACGGACGGGCGGGTTGAAAAGGTGGAGATGACCAACGGGACCATCCTCGGATGCCTGGAGGATTTCAATTTTCAATCCAAGAAGGTCACCCTCAATCCGGGCGACCTGCTATTCCTTTACACTGATGGGGTTACCGAAGCCTTTAACGCCTCCGATGAGCAGTTTGGAGACGAACGGCTGGAGCAATACCTGGCCGCCAGTCACCAAAAGACCACAAAAGAGGCCGTTAATGGATGCATCGGGGAGGTCACCGGCTTTGCCGGCGGCGTGCCCCAATCGGATGATATCACCCTGCTGGCGATCCGGTACCACGGCCGGCCGTGACCGCCGGATCGGGTGAAAAACGGGATCTGATGACTGCACCTCAAACCTACCGGTTTCGCTGGCTCCTTACGGCTGCCATCCTGCTGATTGCCGGCTGGGGCGGCCTTTTTGCCCAGCGGGGGATCTCCCTGAACAAGTATGAGACCCCCAATGCCCGGCTGGTGTTCCTCGACCCGGCCACCTCCTACCTCGTACCCCACACGGTGCGCGCCTTCGAGAACGCCCTCAGCTTCCACCAGACTTTCTGGGATTATCAGCCCACGGGAAAAACCAATATCCTGTTCAATGATTTCACCGATTCGGGCAACGGAGGGACGATGGTCATCCCCTGGAACTACCTCAACATCGCCGTGGCGCCGTTCGATTACACCTTTTCGGTTATCCCGGCCAACGAGCGGATGCAGTGGCTGATGAGCCACGAGCTGACCCACCAGGTGATGTGCGACCAGGCCTCGAGGAGTGACAGGCTCTATCAGACCCTGCTGGGTGGCAAGGTGATCCCTGACAACAGAGATCCCCTGTCACTGATTTACAGCTACCTGACCACCCCCCGCTGGTACTCCCCAAGGTGGTATCAGGAGGGGATAGCCGTTTTTATGGAGACCTGGATGTCGGGAGGGCTCGGTCGCGTGTTGGGGGGGTATGATGAGATGGCTTTCCGGGCGATGGTCAGGGATTCGGCCTACCTCTACCACGTGATTGGCCTGGAAACGGAGGGGACCACCATTGATTTCCAGGTGGGCGTCAACGCCTACCTTTACGGCACCCGCTTTGTCAGCTACCTCGCCTGGAAGCACGGGCCCGACCAGCTCAGGAACTTCTATTCGCGAACCGACTCGAGCCGCCGTTTCTACGCCGCGCAGTTCAGGCAGGTGTACGGCGTCCCCGTTGAGCGGGAGTGGGATCGTTGGATTGAGTGGGAACGGGGCTTCCAGCAGGAGAACCTCTCCCTGATCCGCGAGCACCCCACCAGCCGGTTCCGGCAGGTGACCCCTTCCACCCTGGGATCGGTGTCGCGCCCCTATCTCGACTCCGTTGAAACCGGTTGATCGTGGCCGTCAACCACCCGGGCAAGCTGGCCCACATCGCCTCCATTGACCTGGAGACGGGCCGGTCGAGGCAGATCGCCCCGGTGATGGGGCCCGCCCTCTATTACGTCACCAGCCTGGCCTTTGATCCAGCCACCCGCACCCTGTTTGCCACCACGCACAACAAGGATTGGCGCGGGCTGCAATCGATCAGCCTGGATACGGGCCGGGCCAGTGAGCTGATCCGGATCGCCCGTTGCGGCCACCTGGTGTTTGATACGGTCGGGAAGTGCCTGTGGGGAGTCCAGAACCTGGCCGGCCGCACCAGCCTGGTCCGGTTTGAGCCCCCATACCGGGATTACCAGGTGATGCTGACCCTGCCCTACGGCCAGGAACTGTTCGACCCCGACATCTCTCCCGACGGAAGCCTCATCTCGGCTATCCTGTCGGACGTCACCGGCCGGCAGCAAGTCGTGCTGATCCAGATGGCCGACCTCCTGAAGGGCGGCCTGGAGATGGATACCCTCTATGAGTTTGAGGATAGCCCGGCCGCCAACTTTGTCTTTTCTCCCGACGGACTCTATTTGTATGGAACCTCTTATTATACAGGAGCTTCCAACATCTTCAGAATTTCACTGGAGACCCGCCAGGCTGAGATCGTCAGCAACGCGGAGACCGGCTTTTTCAGGCCGTTGCCACTATCAAAGGACTCGCTGCTCTTTTTCAACTACACCCACGAGGGGATGGTGGCGGGGGTGATGGGTATTGCCGCAAGGGAGGATGTCAATGCCATCCATTTTCTTGGCCAGAAGATCTATGAGCGCTATCCCATCGTAGAGGAGTGGGCGCTCCCGCCGCCGTCGGCTGTCAACCTCGACTCCATCGGGGTGACCGAGAAGCCCTATCGCCCGATCGGGGAGCTCCGGCTGGCCGGAGCCTATCCGATCATCCAGGGATACAAACAATACGTGGCTGCCGGGTATCGCATCAACTTTATGGATCCAATGGGAATCAACTCCCTGCAAATCAAGCTCTCAGCAACACCATACCGTGGTTTGCCGGCCAAGCAGGTCCCCCACCTTTCGGCCGAATACCGGTTCTGGCAATGGACCTTCACCGGGAGTTACAATTATGCCGACTTTTACGACCTGTTCGGCCCTACCAAGTTCAGTCGGGCCGGGTACTCCCTTTCGGCCAAATACCACAAGGTGTTCAATCACTTTGCACCGGGGATGACGGACCTGACCGTGCGGCTCGCGCTTTACGGCGACCTGGAAACCCTGCCCGATTATCAGAATGTGGCGTCCGATTTCCGGAGCCTGTACACCGGATACGTCAACTTCCATAAAAGCCGCCTGCGCCAGTCGCTCGGGGCGGTAGAGCCCGAGCAGGGCTACGACTGGAACATCTACGCCTACACCAGTCTGGCCGGGGAGACTCTCTACCCGCAGCTGATAAACAACCTCGATTTCGGTTTCCTGCTGCCTGTACGCCACGCCTCCCTCTGGTTCAGGACCTCCGCGGGCCAATCCTTCGGCCCGCCCGACAAAACCAACTCCCACTTCTATTTCGGCGGGTTCGGCAACAACTACCTCGATTACCGGGCGGTCAGGCAGTTTCGCGATATGTCGAGCTTCCCCGGCGTGGAGATCAACCGGATCAAGGCACTAAACTATGGCAAGGTATGCGGGGAGCTCAACCTCCCACCGGTCCGTTTCCGCCGGTTAGGAGTGAAAGGATTTTACGCCACGCACGCGCAAGCCACCCTTTTCGGCCTGGGGCTCTTTACGAACCTGGCCAACGACCTGCCCCAGGAAAACTACTACTCCTCTGGTCTTCAGGTAGATCTGCAAATCGTGCTCTTCTCCCTCCTCAAAACGACCCTGTCGTTCGGTTATTCGCGGGCGTTCAACCCGGAATTAGCTGGTAATCAATTTATGTTTTCCCTGAAACTCTGATGTTCACAAACCCCTGAAAATTTGGGAAACTGTATTATCTTTGAGAATCCTGTAACTGAAAACCATAACTAATTGTTTACCGCTCAACCATTAAGAAAATGAAAAAAATAGTCGTAAAAACCGGACTTGTCCTTCTCGCAGCCATCCTTTTATTACCAGCCTGCAAGCAAACGGGAAAAGTTAAAGATCAGTCAGTTAACGCAGCCGGCCAGACAGGGGTAGTCGAAGTCGGCATTTTTGACGCCGTGCAGCTGAAGGATCAGATCGTGGGAACCATCCAATCAGCCCCCAAGCCCAATGAACTAGCCGAGTTCATCAACGCCGGGGGGTACTCCTATATGGCCGACCTGACCGTTCCGCTGGACAACGTGGAAAAGTACCTGACTGCCGTGGAACAGAGCCTGGCTGTTGGGTTGTATAAGTTCGACATGCTATACGCCAAGGCGTTTAACCGGAAGGACGTGGTGCTGCAACTTTATGGCGTTCACGACAAGCTGATCCGGAAGCTGGGTCTCCAGCAAGAGCTGGCCGGCCTTGAACCCCTCGACGCCAGGGTTCGGGCAAACTCCGAAAATGAAGATTCGCTCAACGTGATCATCCCGGAGATGATGAACAAGATGGCGCAAAGTTATGCAACCGGTGAACACCCGGGCATTTATGGGCTCTCCTACGTGGCCTCCAACATCGAGGGGCTCTATATCCTGACGCAGATCGCCCAGATGGTCAAGGACAACAGCGGCCTGATCGCCCTGCTGGGGCAGCAGAAGGAGCGGGTCCACGCCAATTATATGCTGCTGGAGATGATGTCGGCAGATGAGTCGGTTGAGCCTTTGTTCCTGAAAATGAAGCCTATACTCGATTATTTCAACAATAACGAGATCAATTCGGCAAAACAGCTGGCCGACCTGGCACCGATGATCGCCGGGATCCGGGCGGATATCCTGAAATAACCCCGGCCACCCGGGAGACATTGAGAACAAACCATCCATATCAGTGAACGAGG
>JAWOHI010000002.1:0-7115 GCA_046485255.1 Bacteroidales bacterium | reverse complement strand
GGTGAGAGACGCCACGAAGACCAGGTAAACGGGAAGGATCAGCGGCATCCTGCCCGGGATTAGCCAGGCAAAGAGGATCCAGGCCACCAGCAGGAGGAGCAGGGTGAGGGCAACCAGTTCGATGAAGTAGCGGGGGAGGGGGTAGGGTTTCATTTCAGCAGGTCTTTTATCAGCAGGTACAGGGTTAGGATGAGGCCGCCGACAGAGAAGACCAGGGTGAAGATTGGAAAGTTGATATTCAGCCATTTGTCCATCAGCATACCAATAAAAAATGCAGCCAGAACGACTGCAATCAATTTAAAAGCCAGGTTGGAGTACCGGGCATATTCCCGCAGGGATTTCCTGGCCCGGTCAAGGTCTTTTTGCTGTGGAGACTTCCTTTGTTCTTCCATCCGGCTCGCTCTCCATTCGGCAGGTTCCAAAAAAATAGGCGCCGGGTTCAATGGCCAGACGCTGGGTGATGATGTCCCCGGTTACCTTGGCTGAAGCTTTAAGGCTGATCTGGTCGGCTCTGACATTACCCTTGATCATTCCGGAGATCTCCACGTTCACGGCCACGATGTTGCCAATCAGCTCGCCGGCGGTGCCGATCACCACTTTTCCCTTGGCGCCCAGGTTTCCCTCCAGCTGACCATCGAGCCGGATGCCTGAGTTGGTTTCGACGTCACCTTTGACAATCGTCCCGGTTGAGATCAGGTTTATGGCACTGGTCGATTCTATTTCCTTTGACATTGTTTCGGTTATTTTCGGGTAAATGTATGGAAAAACCGGATTAATTCAAAGGTTTTAGACGGGATCGTAGGCCCAGGTCAGGTAGATGGATCCCCAGGTGAATCCGCCGCCGAAAGCGGAAAGGATGAGCGGGTCGCCCTTTCGAAGCTGTTTTTCGTATTCGTAGATGGCCAGCGGAATGGTGGCGGTGGTGGTATTTCCAAATTTCTGGATGTTGACCATAACCCTGGCCGGATCGAGGCCCATTCGCCGCGCCACCGCGTCGATGATGCGCAGGTTGGCCTGGTGGGGCACCAGCCACACTTTGTCGGCCGGAATATGGTGCTTATTCATCATTTCAACCGAGACGTCGGCCATTTTTGATACGGCCATCTTGAAGACAACCTGCCCCTCCTGATAGATGAAATGTTCGCGGGCATCGATCGTCTCGTGGGAAGCTGGGCGGGCTGACCCGCCGGCTTTCATATAGAGGTGGTGCCGGCCGCTGCCGTCGGTTTTCAGGATATGGTCGATGATCCCGAACTCCGTGTTGGGCTCCAGCAGGACCGCGCCGGCGGCATCGCCGAACAGCGGGCAGGTGGTCCGATCGGTATAGTCGGTGATGGACGACATCTTGTCGGCCCCGATGCAGATGATCTTTTTTGCCGAGCCCGTTTCGATGAATTTGGAAGCCACCGCCAGCATAAACACGAATCCGGAGCAGGCCGCCGCCATATCAAAGCTGAACGCGTTGGTGATCCCCACCTTGTCGCTGATGATATTAGCCGTGGAGGGAAAGAACATATCGGGGGTCACGGTCGTGCAAATGACCATATCGATCTCATCCGGAGAGGTGCCCGTCTTCTCCAGGAGCTTTTTAACGGCTGGTACGGCCAGTTCGGAGGTTCCCTTGTCGGGGCCCCTGAGTATGCGCCTTTCCTGTATCCCTGTGCGGGTAACGATCCATTCGTCGGTAGTGTCAACTATCTTTTCAAGGTCGGCATTGGTCAGGATATCCGGCGGATACCAGGCTTCGATGCCTGTTATGGCGGCATAGATCCTATTCATTACTCGAAAGCCTTCTTTAATTTGTTGATCAGCCCGGATTCGATAATCTCCCGGTTTCTGATGATCATGTTTTTTATGGCCCTTGGCGTGGACATTCCGTGGCCGATCTGCACGGGCGAGCCGATCCCGATGATGGGGATGCCGCCGAAGTTCTCGTAGTTGAACTGCTCAAATAAAGGGTGATCCAGCTTCAGCTTGCGGCTCAGGTTGTAAACCGACTCGGCGAGCTTCAGCATCACGTTTCCGGCAAAACCTTCGCATACCACCACATCGGCCTTGTCTGAAAAAAGCCCGTTACCCTCCACGTTCCCAATGAAATTGAAATCGATGGAATCCTTCATCACCTGGTAAGCCGCCTTGGTGAGCAGGCTCCCCTTCTCCTCCTCCTCGCCGATGTTGAGCAGCCCCACCCTCGGGTTCTCCACTCCAAGGACGTGCCTGGCATAAGCCGACCCCATCATCGCGTACTGGTACATCACGTCCGGACGTGCATCCGGATTGAGGCCCACGTCAAGAAGCAGGGTGTACTCATTCTCCCCTTTCGGGATCGCCACCCCGATGGCCGGTCGGATGATCCCCGGGATCGACTTGACGGTGAACATCGCCCCAGCCATCATCGCGCCCGTATTACCGGCGCTGCAAAAACCGTCGATCAAACCCTGGGTCAGCATTCCGAAGCCGATGGCCATGCTTGATTTCTTCTTGACAGAGAAAGCTTTAACCGGATGGTCGCCCATACCGATGACCTCATCCGAGTGGATGATTATAAAATTGCCGGGATCGAAGTTCTCTTCCCGGCAAATCGAGGTGATGGCCTCCTGGTCTCCTATCAGGACCAGCTCCGTCTCCGGCGGCAATTCCGTCTTGGCGAGGATGGCCCCGCGGGTAGTCGACTGGGGGGCATAATCCCCTCCCATGATATCAATACCGATCCTGATTTTCATAGGATTCAGTTGAAATGAATGCCTTAGGCGGCAACTTCTTTCTCGATTGCCAGTTTGCCACGGTAATGTCCGCATTCCGGGCATACCCGGTGATACTGGACGGTTGCACCACAGTTGGAACAGGTGGACAGCTGCGCCGGAATGGCCTTGTAATGGGTCCTGCGCTTGTTTCTCCGCTGCTTTGATGTTCTGTGCTTAGGATGTGCCATTGTCAGTAATTATTTGGTTACACTTAAATTATTCAATAAATCGAGCATTTCCGGGTCGCATCCCGGCTTGCCGCCCTTCCTCGGTGGGTGAACCTTCCGCATTGGAAGGCTCAGGATGACGAATTCATACAGGTACTGCGACAGGTCGAGCTGGTACATCTCCGGGGTGATCCAGACCACATCAAGCTCCTCCTCGCTCCGGCCGCTTCCAAACTTGCCGTAAAGCTTGAATTGCCCGTCAATCTCCTGTTCATAATCCTCCAGACAGCGGTCGCAAGGCAGCAAAACCTTGCCTGCCAGGTCAAAATCGAATTCGATTTGCCGCTCCCGCTTGGTCATCTGAAGCTTGATTTTGACCTCAGGCTGTCGGATCCCGCTTTCCGGGAAATGCTCAAAGAACTCCTCATTCAGCTCGTAATCAAACACATAGATCCCGTTTGAGTACGAATGGAAAGGTATGATATATTCCGCTAAACGGCCCATGTTACCCTCCAAAAATGTCGTGCAAAAGTATAAAAGATTATCAGAATAAAAAAATGGCTATGAGGCTTGTCAACAACTATAACCGGGACAGAACGGGCTCTATTTTTTCAGTACGATCCTGAAGGTGGTTCCCTTGTTGATCTCCGAGCTGCGGACAAAGATTTTCCCGTTGTGATAATTTTCGATGATGCGCTTCACCAGCGAGAGCCCCAGCCCCCATCCCCGTGGCTTGGTGGTGAAGCCGGGCTGGAAGATGACCTGGTAGTTGGATTTGGGCATCCCCTTGCCGGTATCGGCAATATCGAGGTAAACCACCTGGTTCTGGTCGCGCAGGGTGATATCGATCTGCCCGGCACCATCCATCGCGTCAATCGCATTCTTGCAGAGGTTCTCGACCACCCATTCAAACAGGGTCAGGCTGAGTGGGATGATCAACTCGTCGATGTCGCCGAAGTGAAGGTTGAAAACAACCTTGTCGGAAGTCCGCGTCTGGAGGTAATTCACCGAACTGACCAGAACCGCCGGCAGGTTTTCGGGCACCAGCACCGGGGCGGAGCCAATCTTCGAGAACCGGTCGGCAATGGTCTCCAACCGCTTGACGTCCTTGGCTACCTCCTGCAGCACCTCGGGACCGGTCTGCTCCATCTTGAGCAGCTCCACCCAGGCCATCAGGGAGGAGATCGGTGTGCCAAGCTGGTGGGCAGTCTCTTTTGACATCCCGACCCACACCTGGTTCTGCTCGGCCTTGCGGGTCGAGCTGAAGGCAAAATAGGCGAGGACGATGAACAGGAAGATCACCGCGAGCTGGATCAGCGGATAGAGCTGGATCCGGGTCAGGATGTAGGAATCCCTGTAATAAATAAACTGCTGTGTGTCACCCAATTCAATGGTTATCGGGTCGTGCTGGGCCTTCATCTTGACCAGCAAGCGGTCGAGAAGGATTTCACTGCTCCTGTTTAACGACCGGAGGTCTGATCCATCGATCAGCTGGTTTTGGGCATTGTGCAGCTTGATGTTGCGGGCAATGATCTTTTTACCTCCCTCATCCACTGTAATGACCGGGATGGTGGTATTGTTCTGGATGATGCTGATGAGGAACTCCATTATCGTATCATCCTGTTCCACGCTGCTGTTGGTCATCTGCTCCGTCGCCCCGGCCCAGATCTCCATCTTGAGCTTCTCTTCCTTCTCCAGCTTTCTGACCAGTACATTGCTGTACCAGGATGACAACAACCCGATAACGAGCGCCCCGGCAAGTAGGTAGAATTTCCAGCGCTGCTTACGCGTATAAATGTGCAAGACGAATAAGGTTTAGTAAAATCAATCGTTTAACGGCCCTTTTCAGGCTGATATTGCACCAGCGCCGATTTTTTTTTGATGAGCCCCGCGGGGTATCCGGAGGGCGGAATCCCGCTCAGGTCGAGCGGGTAAACAGGCTGGTCCGGTCGCGACTGAAAACTGTGGCTGTAGGTTTTGTCGTAGTAAGGCAGGAGCAAGGCGACCGCCTCACGGAAGCGCCCGCTTTCTATCGATTCGACCACCTTCCTGGTGGTCAATCCACCGAGCCTTCGTGCGATCTTCTCCACCGACCGGATCAACGAGGCAGGGTCGAGGGCGGCATATTCATCCAGGATGATCTGGATGCGCAATTCCTCGGGAACGGCAATCTGAATCAGCGGGCTGGTGGCCATCGTCTGGTAGAACGGCTCAGGGAGGAATATCCGGCCGATCTGGCGGCTCTCATCCTCCAGCCAGATGAACTCCTCGGACCTGAAATCCTGCAGTTTCCTGAATAGCTCATTTTCAAACTGTTCATTGGTCGGCTGCGGACCAAGGCCGATGGAACCAAACACCGATCCACGATGGACCGCCAAGGCTTCCAGGTCGATGACCGGCTCCCCCAATCGTTGCAGCTCCCTCAGCCAGAGGGTCTTGCCGCTCCCGGTCATCCCGCCGAGTATGATAAAACGCCTCCCGGCCACCAGGTTCTCCCTGATGTGGGCACGGTAGGCCTTGTACCCACCCGTCAGCAGGCTGGTGCGCAGGCCAGCCGTCTCGAGAAGCCACGACATCGAGGAGCTGCGCATCCCGCCACGCCAGCAGTAGAGTAAAAGCTCGCCGTCAGGGGCGAACCGGCGGGCGGTCCTGACCATCTCCGACATTTTGGGCCCCACCAGGTCGAGTCCGAGCTCCAGGGCCGCCAATCGGCCTTTCTGCTTGTAGAGAGTCCCCACCCTCGCCCGCTCATCATCATCGAAAAGTGGCAGGTTGAAGGCCCCCGGAAGGTGCCCTGCCTCAAATTCGGCAGGCGACCGGACATCCGCCACGGGAACCTGGCGGGCGGCCCCAAGAAAGGCTTCCGGATCCAGGTGATTCATACTTCCAACATAATCAAGGTTATAACCGCTATTCAGACTTGACAGCCTGCATGCTCCACACGGCAGGGCCGGCATTCACCATCACGATGTACTGCCCGGCGGGCTGGCTGTTTCCGCTCCGGTCCCGGCCATTCCAGGTCAGCCTGACCGGACCGCTACCGGCTCCACGCTCCGTCTGCTGCCATAACAGCTGACCGGTGATGTTGAAGATGCGGACCGTGGCCTCCTTCACCCCTTCTAGGCCAGCCAGGTCAATCTCGATGGTGAGCAGATCACTGAACGGGTTGGGATACAGCTTGATCAGGTTCGCCGGATCGGGCCTTTCGGCCAGCTCGATGCCAACGAGCCGCGACTCATCCTGGCAGGTGGCGCAGATCCCAATGGTATCGCTCGGCTCCAGGCAGAGGAACGCAGTATATTTTGACAAAATCCGGTTGGAGAGGCTCTCGTAAAGAATCTCCTGGATCACCGTATTATTCTGGTTCCCCGACTCCAGTTCCTGGATGTACCGCCCGTGCCAGATCTTCGAAAGGGAGGTGTCGGCGGCCACCGTCTCCTCCTCCGAAACACGGATCAGCTGGGAGAAGGGGAGCGACTGGTAAATCCCGGTCAGGTAAATGACAAAGGGCGGCTCACCGAAATATTTCCCGATCTGGGTTACCGGCTGATTCACCTGAAAACCCTGCAGGTCCTGGGAGGTGAAACGGCCGTAACAGAACCCTTCTGCCGGGGAGGTGTACAGGTCGAAAGCCGTGATCATCCCGCGGATCGAGTTGAGGACCTTATTGAATAGGGTTGAGACCTGGTTCTCATCGCGGATGCTCAGGAAATAGCCACCTGACGCCTTTGCCAGGTTCGTGTATAGATACTCCTGCCCCTGGTAATATCGGTTTCCGGCGTACTGGTAGTTGATGTTCAAATTCTGGATGTCGGCGATCAGGAACGGATAGAGCGGGCTCTGAATGGCTTTCAGGTCCTTGATCAGCGCGTTGGCCTGTTCGTACTGCACGAAATTGCTGCTGTTGGCGATCAGGACGACCGACCCCTCTCCATTGCCCGCCTTGATCATTTCGATGCCCTCGGAGAGCAGTCCCGGCAGGTTGCTGTAGATCGACCCACCCAGGAACAAGTTGATCGCGATCCCAATATTTTCCTCATTCACTGGCACCCAATCATCGAAAGCCTTTTCGATCCTCAGCCGCGAAAACATCAGGTTAAACCGGTCGTCCTCACCAAAATTACTGAGCAGCTGCTGTTTCATACGCCAGCGAAGGACTTACTTCCAGACTGACATACCCATCTTTACCGGAGGTTTCTTGGTA
>JAWOHI010000243.1:0-5373 GCA_046485255.1 Bacteroidales bacterium | reverse complement strand
CACGATAGAAAGTGGAGCGCGACTGGTACCCGACCTCGCTGGCGATTCCCTCGATGCTGTACCCACTGAAATCGGCTGAAACGAGCAGCCGCCGGGCCTCACTGATGCGGTATTTGTTGAGGAGGGTCTTGAAATTCATACCGAACCGGCCGTTGATGATCCCGGATAGATAGGTCGTGTTGGTTCCCAGGGTGGCGGCCAGGTTGCCCAGGGAGAGATCTTGCTGCTTGTAGACCTTATCCTCATTGAGCAATCTTTTGATCTTGAGGTAGATCCCGTCTTCATCCGGAACATTTCTTCCAATCTGACGCTCCTGAATGAGCTCCTCCTTCAGGGCCAGCTCGCGCTCTTTCTGGTCCATTTCGAGGTTTTTCTCAACCAACACCCGGTAGGTCTCCTTCAGGCGGGTGTACTGCCTGCGGATCAGGACCAGGGAGGCAGTGGCTACCAGGAGGATGAAGAGGACCGTCAGGAGTATGGTTAATTGAAGACGGTTGGTCTCCCGTCTTAACTTGTTTTCCAACTGGAGTTTCTGGATCCGATCCTGCTGAAGTTCATAATCAAATTGGGCCCTAAGGGTGCCCAGGGCACTGGCGTTATCGGTTCTGACCAGCTCCTTGTACTGCTGAAAAGCCTCATTGAGATAGGCCGCGGCCCGCTTGTAATCGTGCACCATTATGCACACTTCGTACAGGTAGTAAAGGAATCCCGGCTTGGCATCGGGCTGGCCGTACTGCCGGAGGCTCTCCTCGGCCAGGTCGAGGTAGTGGTAAACCGAATCCTTCAGGCCGAGCCTGGCAAAATACCAGGCCCTTCCGCGGTAGCCGTTTTTCAGGGCAGCGAGATGACCGGTTTCAGTTGCGGTGCGGACGATGTACTCCGAAAGCCTGCCGGCTGCCTCCACGCTGTCGATAATGGTATAGTTAAGATGCTGATAGATAGCTGCAGTCAATTCTTCCTGACTCCGCTTGTCGGCTATATAGTCCCTGGCCTGGCTGAAGTTGCGGATGGCATTCTGGAAGTCGCCCTTTCGGTAGAGATCGAGACCAGTATTGACATAAACATCCCACAGGAGGGTCGAGTCATTAAGCTGAAAGGCGATTTCACGGGCTTCGGTCAGATATTCACTGTTGCTCGGGTCTTTAGTGGTGTGATGGGAGTTGTTGTACATTATGATCAACACCTTCGCCTTGCCCCGCAGATCCTGTGCCTGGTCGAGCAACGGCAGCGCCCGGTTGCAGAATTTCATCGACTCATCATAATGATGCTGCTTGAGCAGGAGACCGGCAATGGTCAGGCAGGCTTGTCCCTGAAGTTGCGGATCCTCCTGCGAGTCAATTGATTTAAGCAGGGAATCGACCTGGCTGGGCACCTGTCCGACTCCAGGAACTCCTAACGAGAACAGGATCAGTAAAAAGACTATCGAAAACCGTCTGCTCATTGTAATTATCCAAATTTTATGCACCTCCCCCCAGCCTGAAGCCAGAGGTTATTGTAGAGCCCCTGTGCCCCTGTGCCCCTATGCCCCTATGCCCCTATGCCCCTATGCCCCTGTGCCCCTATGCCCCTGTGCCCTACTTCCAGCTATCCCTCGCCACGGAGAACTTCCTTTCCATTTCGGTTCCTGCCGCCGTGAGCTTCACGGTGTAATCGCCCGGGCCTGCCTGGGTCATTATGAACGTATTATCGGCGCCGCCCCGCCCGCCGCGCCCGGCGGCTGCTCCGGCCGACCGGGCCGCCCCGCCGCGGAACCGCTCCATCTGCTGGCGCAAGGCTTCCAGCTCTTCCTGGGTGCGCTCCCTGATGCGCTTCTGGTAGTTCCACGTCACCTGGTTCAGCCCCGCCTGGCCCGGTACCTTGATCTCGTGGATCATTCGCGGACCATCGAAGATGTTGATAACCACCTCGCTGACAGAATCTTTCAGGTAGAATTGGATCGGAACGCCAACCGGCTCGCTCTCCCCGGCGAAATTGCTCGTTGAGCTGTGGTTCTCCGGGGTGCGTTTCCATTGGACCCTATTCCTTGGCTGGAAGAGATGGACTGATTTGCTGGCAAAGGTGGGTGTCAACTCCTCGATCCAGGAGATGTTGGCTATCCAGAGACTGCGCCCGTGGGTGGCCACGATCAGGTCGTTCTCCCGCGGGTGAATCTTGAGGTCCTCACAGGCCACGAACGGCATATTGCCCCTCAACGGCTGCCACGACTGGCCTCCGTTGATTGAAACGTGCACCTGCTTGGTGGTTCCGATGAAAAGGAGATCCGGGTTCCTGAAGTGCTCCCGGATGACGCAGACGGCCTCGTCAGGCAAGCCGGCTGAGATGGATTGCCAGCTCTTGCCGTAATCGGTTGTTTTCCAGATGAAAGGCCTGAAGTCGTCGTTGCGGTAACCGGTGATCGTCACAAATGCGGTGCCGCTGTCGAAATGGGAGGGCTCGACACGGCTGACCCAGTAGCCCGGATGATCCGGTATGTTGGCGGTGACATCGATCCAATCTTTGCCATCGTTCTTCGTGACCCATACCTTGCCGTCATCGGTGCCCACCCACAGCACGCCGGCCTCCAGGTACGACTCCTCCATCGTCACGATGGTGCAGTATTGGATGTTGCCGGTCCGGCCGATCCGGGTGCTGTCGGCCGTGGTCAGGTCGGGACTGATCTCCTGCCAGTTGTCGCCGCGACTGGCCGACCGCACCACCTTGTTGCCCGCGTGGTAGATGACCGACGGGTTGTGGTGCGACACGACGATCGGGGCGTTCCAGGCCCAGCGGTCCATATCGCGGTACTGGATTCCCGTCCGCTCGCCGGTCGACTGGTCGATCCGGGCTATCGGGCCGAACTGGGATTCCGTGTAGAGCCAACGGCTGTCGCTCCAGTCAACCACATTGTACATCCCATCGCCACCGCCGTGCGTGCTCCAGTCTTCCAGCCGGATGGCCGCACCACCGCCCTTGGTGGAGGGACCCTTCACCGAACCGTTATCCTGCAGCCCGCCATAAACGTTGTACGGGTAATCATAGTCGAAGCCCACGGCCACGAACTGGCCAACAGGCATAAAATCAGGATGATACCAGTTCAGCCCACCGTCGTAGGTGATGCCCATCCCGTGGTCATAACCCAGCATCATATGTTTCGGGTTTTTCGCGTTGATCCACATCGCGTGGTTGTCGCCGCCGAAACGGAATGGCTGGCGCCACTCCTTGCCTGCATTGACCGTCTCCCACATTCTGACGCCCAGCACATAAAGATGGTCGGGGTTGGTGGGGTTGATGCAGATCTGCTGGTAGTAGTAAGCCGGACCTCCGCCGACGTCCTCGCCGTCAGGACTCACCTTCCTCCAGGTGCGCCCGCCATTGTCGGAGCGGTACATTTCGTCGCCCATCTCCCGCTGTCCGCGGGCCGGACCGATGCCGCGCTTCATCATATTCCACCGCTCTTCGAAGGAGATCCCCTCGATGTTGCAGTTCTCCACGTTGGCATATACCACGTTGGGCTTGCTCGGCGATACCGCTACTCCGATCCGCCCGATCACGCCGGTTGGCAGGCCTCCACCCAGCTTGCTCCAGGAATTGCCGCCGTTGGTGCTCTTGTAAATGGCGCTGTTCGGGCCCCCGGCGTTTAAGGTCCAGGGCTTGCGCTCCTTGTCGTATGATGCGGCGTAGAGCACATCCGGATTGGATGGATCGATGGCCAGATCGACGAACCCGACCGACCGGGGCGGACGAACCGGCACCGGCTCATCACCCGGCATCAGGATCTTCATCGGCTCAGCCACCTCCACCTTGAGAACCCGCTTCCAACTCTTTCCCCCGTCGGTGGTCTTGAATACGCCCGATTCGAGGTTGTCCGAATAGAGGGGCCCCTCGGCCGCCACCCACACGATGTTCGGGTTTTTCGGATGGATGATGATCCGGCCGATGTGCTGGGAGTCCTTGAGACCCATATGCTGCCAGGTCTTGCCCCCGTCGGTCGACTTGTAAACGCCGTCGCCGTAATAGGCCGTGCGACTGTTATTGGCTTCGCCAGTTCCAACCCAGATCAGATCGGGGTTGTTCTGGTCGATGGCAATGTCACCGATGCTGATCGCCCCCGCTTCGTCAAATATCGGGGTGAAAGTCTGACCGTTGTTGTCGGTTTTCCATACCCCTCCCGATGCCAGTGCGGCATAGAAGAGCGATGGGTTCTTCTCATAAACGGCAAAATCGACAAATCGTCCACCGTGCCTGGTGGAACCGATGTTGCGGTAATAGACCTTGTCCAGGATGTCCTGCGACAGCTCCTGGGCTGCAAGGCTGAACAACGCCCCCGACAGGGCGATCATTAAAAGAACGGATGAGAACTTGTTCATGGTTTGATGATTTTTTGGAGATACCCGGTTTATCCCGGCAAGTTAAATCAAAGAGCCTTTCGGGAAAGGCCTTTAACAAGTTTTAACTAAATTCACACCTTGCGGGTATCCCCCGTTTCGAAACCGAATATATCCTTCGTAAAACTCAAATCTATGTCAAAGCGAATTATTCTCCTGATGAGCGTCTGGGTAGCCGGAATGGCCTTGTTCGGCCAGGGCCGGATGACGGTGGCCGACCTGAAATATCACGAAATGCAGAATTATTCCTGGATGCGGCTGGCTACCATTGTTCCCGAGGTGACCGACCGGGTCATCCTACCGGTTGGAACCGTTGAATCGCACGGAGCCTGTCCCATCGGAACGGACAATCTGATCCCGGAAAACCTGGCCAGGCTGGTTTGGAAGGATGTCAATGCCCTGGTTGCCCCGATCGTCAACCACGGGGTCACCGGAACCTCCATCTCCCAATTCCCTGGCTCGATCACCATCCGGCCGGAAGTTTTTCAGGAATATATCTATGATATCCTCAAGGACCTGGTGCGAACAGGCTTTAATAACATATTGATAATCAACGGTCACGGAGGAAACACCGAGCCGATGCAAAAGGCGATGGCCAAACTGCATACCGAAACCGGGGCCCACTTCATGATCGTAAACTGGTGGGAGGCCGCCTGGAACCTGGCCGAGGAGGTGTATGGCCAGAAACCGATTCAGTCCGGCCACGGCGATCTTGAGGAGGCCGCCCTGGTTATGTCGGAGTACCCCGATATGATTGATCGCGAGATGTATGAAAAGCTTGGCAGGGATTGGCTGGGCAGTGCAGGGGCCGAAAAGGGCGTGATCCTGATGCCCGCCTGGGCCACGACGCGCTTGCCGGAAGCGGGGTCCGGCTACCTTGATTTCGATGTAAAAAAAGCCAGGGAATACACCACGAAAAAGGCCAAATACATTTCAGACACCTTCAACGAAGCGGTTGAGCGCTGGGAACGGATGGAAAGTTGGAAATGAGGGTGTCAGGTATCAGGTG
>JAWOHI010000172.1:0-3070 GCA_046485255.1 Bacteroidales bacterium | reverse complement strand
CTACAGCATTTACACGGCCGTGGCAATGGCGGCCAACGGTGCCGGTGGCCTGACGCTGGAAGAGATGTTGGAGGTGCTGGGGTTTCCCGGCGAGAAGGTCCTTGCCCTGAACAAAACCCTTAAGGCCCTTGATGAAACCCTGATCGGAAAGGATCCGGCAACCGTGTTTCAGACAGCCAATTCGGTGTGGTACAACACCCTGGATTTCAATTTGTACCCCAAGTTCACCGACCGTATGGCAGATTGGTTTGACGCATCGGTCGAGGGCCGGGATTTCTCCAACCCGGCCACCCTGCCCGAAATCAACGGGTGGGTCAATGAACACACCAACGGCAAAATCGACCGAATCCTGGACAGAATCAACCGGGACGATGTCTGCTTTCTCATCAACGCTCTCTATTTCAATGGGAAATGGTCGACCGTGTTCGACCGGGAGATGACCCACAAGGGCTATTTCACCGATGTCAACGGTAAAATTTCAGAGGTGCCGACAATGTACCTCGAGGAACGCGTCGGGGTTATCCGGAATGAACACTATGAGGCTGTTGAGTTGCCTTATGGCGATGGGAGCTGGGCGATGTACCTATTTCTGCCGGCTAAGGGTACCGGAACGGACGCACTAGTTGCCGACCACCTGAAACCGGAATGGGATGCCATCCGCTCCCGTTTTGAAGTGGTGAAGACGGAGGTTTACCTGCCGCAGTTCAGGGTGGAAAGTTCCTTTGAACTGAGTGAACAGCTTGCCTCTGCCGGTATGCCAACGGCCTTCACCGGCCAGGCCGATTTTTCGGAACTGGGCCCCGGGTCGCTGGCAATCAGCCAGGTACTGCACAAAACCTTCATCGATGTCAACGAGGAGGGAACGGAAGCGGCAGCCGTGACGGCTGTGGTCATCACCCGGACCTCGGTCCCTGACTCCGTCATACGGCTCAACCGCCCGTTTGTCTTCCTGATCGCGGAGAAAACGACGGGATCGATTATTTTTATGGGTCAGATAACCAAGCTCTGACCGCCTCAACCCAATACCAACAAGCCATGAGAGCCAACTATCTTCTACCCATACTGCTGGTCCTGGTTGCGGTGTCCTGCGACCGGAACAACATCCACGACCAGGCTGAGCCCTACCTGACGATCTCCACCGATATGGACTGCAAGGAAGAGTCGGGGGTCAAAGGCAATCAGCCCGGCTTTAACCAGTCGTGCGTGGTGTACAATTTTGAGGGCGACAGCGTGCTGGTCATCAATCATTACAATGCCGCTTTCAACTGCTGTCCCGAAGAGATCCTGGTCGACTTTGAGATCATTGGCGACAGCCTGATTATCCGTGAGGATGACCTGGAGGAGCTGTGCCGGTGCAACTGCCTGTACGACTTGGAGATCCGAATCCACAACCTGAAGAAACAGCTCTACAAGGTCCGCTTTGAGGAACCCTATGTGCTGAAGGACTCCACGCAGTTGATTTTCGAAATGGACCTGAAGTCGGAGCCGCTGGGGCACATCTGTGTAACGAGGGAATATTATCCTTATCGATGGGAGTGATGCCAGTATGATCAGGTATTTACTTTTTGCCGTGGTGTTGCTTTTTCCCCAGTCCTGCCAACCCGATCAGGATCAGGACGACCTTCTGACCGGGTCAGGTGATGTGGAGTTCCCGAGTTTCGGTCAGATGAATGATTTGCCTATGGACCAGTTCAGGATGGATACCGTTTTTGTCGATGGGGATTCCCTTCGGATCAAGGTCCAGTATAGCGGTGGTTGCAAGGTTCACGAGTTCAGGCTCTGCAAAGTACCTTCTGCGCCTGGCGATCAATCGCCCGTTGAGTTGATGCTGACCCATCAGGCCAATGGTGATATGTGTGAAGCCTACCTTACCCGTTGGCTCGCTTTCTCACTGGTTCCCATCCGGGTCGGAGGGCTTAGGGAGGTAGCGTTCCTGATGAGGGGAAGTCCTGAAATGTCGATCTATTACGGCGATTACACCTATCGCTATTAGTCCCTTTCCGGGGATTGGCCATCGCTTTCTTTTCTCTTGCAATGGCAGCGAATCGGCAGCTTGTTTTTTCGAAACAATTGCCTATCTTTGCGCGTTAATTAACCGCGAATAGTAAAATAGTTAGAAACATGTACTTAACTGCAGAAAAGAAAAAGAGTTTTTTCGAGAAGTACGGGAAGTCTAATACTGACACTGGTTCCCCGGAGGGACTGGTTGCCTTATTTTCCTACCGTATCTCGCATCTGACCGAGCACCTGAAGCGGAACCGCAAGGATTTCAGCACGCAGCGCTCGCTCATCCGTCTGGTCGGCAAGCGTCGCCGCATCCTTAATTACCTGAAAGACCGTGACATAGCACGCTACCGGGCGATCATCAAGGAATTGAATCTTCGTAAATAAACCTGGAAGGGAAAAGGCAATTTCAAATTGCCTTTTTTTTTCTGAGCCATCCCAAAAGAAATTATGTATCAATCATATCAAAAGACCATCACGTTGAATGATGGTCGTACAATCACCATCGAGACCGGGAAACTGGCCAAGCAGGCCGACGGTTCCGTAGTAGTGACCATGGGCAAGACCATGATCCTGGCAGCGGTTTGCGCTGCCAAGGAGGCAAGAGAAGAGGTTGATTTTATGCCTCTTAGCGTCGAATACAAGGAGAAATTTGCTTCAGCAGGCCGTTTTCCGGGAGGATTCCTGAAACGTGAGACCCGTCCGAATGACAATGAAATCCTGATCTCACGCCTGGTTGACCGGGCTTTGCGTCCACTTTTTCCGGACGATTACCACGCTGATGTTTTTGTAACCATAAGCCTGATCTCTGCAGACAATGCCTGTCCGCCGGATGCTCTGGCCGGACTTGCCGCCTCGGCAGCAATGACGCTGACGACCATTCCTTTCGGCGGACCGATCAGTGAGGTTCGTGTCGCCCGGATCGGCGGCGAACTGGTGATCAATCCGTCAAGGGCCGACCTGGATGGTGCCGATCTGGACATCATCATTGCCGGTACCGAGGATAACATAATGATGGTCGAGGAAGAGATGAAGGAAGTGGCGGAGGCGGATATGCTGGAAGCGA
>JAWOHI010000042.1:0-7568 GCA_046485255.1 Bacteroidales bacterium | reverse complement strand
GGGACATACAACAACCTGGTGGTATTTGTCCGGTTCAAGAACCAGAATGAATACACCGAGCCGCTTGGCTTGTACTCACAGGCTTTCAACGGAGCCGGGATGGTTTCAATGAACGAGTATTTCAAGGAGGTATCCAAAAACCAGCTGAGCATTACCTCCAGTTTTTATCCCGCTCCGAATGGCACGACGATCGTATCCTACCAGGATGCCTATATGCGCCGCTATTACCAGCCCTACAATGCTTCCACCAATCCGGATGGTTATCGCTCCGACAATGAGTACATCAACCGGGAAATGACCCTGTTGAAGAACGCCATTGAGAGCGTCAGGGCCCAGGTGGAGGCCAGTGGCATCGATTACGACCACGATGATGACGGCAAAATTGACAATGTCTGCTTCATCGTACAGGGCCCGACCGATGGTTGGAGCGACCTGCTCTGGCCACACCGCTGGGTTTTATATGCCTATGATGTGCGGATTGGCGGGGCGCGGGTTTATGATTTCAATTTCCAGTTGTCAGAAGCTTTGGGAGTCAGTGTGTTATGTCACGAGATGTTCCACAGCCTGGGAGCCCCCGATCTCTATCGCTATCAGAATACCGACATCACGCCCGTAGGTCCCTGGGACCTGATGGCCCACAACTCCACGCCTCCACAGCATATGGGAGCCTATATGAAGATGAAATATGGCCGGTGGTTTCAGCAGATTCCCGAGATAACCGCCGATGGCACCTATACCCTCAAGCCCCTGGCCACGGAGCCTTTCGCTGCTTACCGTATCCCTTCGCCAAACTCCACCCAGGAGTACTTCGTGTTGGAATACCGCAAGGCTGCCGGCCGGTTTGAGTCGAGCCTGGCCGGATCCGGGCTGATCATTTACCGGGTAAACCCCGCGCTGGATGGAAACGCGCAGGGGCCGCCGGATGAGGTTTACGTTTACCGGCTCAATGGGAGTACACGGAATAATGGGACTATCAACTCGGCGACTTTCAGCTCAAACGTTGGCCGGACCGAGTTCAATGACAACACCAACCCTTCCTGTTTTCTCAGCAGCGGAGCACCGGGCGGAATCAGGATATCGAACATCACTGCCTCGGGTGAAACCATCTCATTCAGGGTAGGGAGCGGGGCTTCGCTGGAGCCTCCGGGGAACCTGACCGCCTCCCTTTCCGGCACCAGTGCCATCCTTTCCTGGGATGCCCCGGTCGCCGGTGGCGCAACCCTAACCGGTTACAAGGTTTACAGGAACCAGGCTGCGGTGGCCAGCCTCAACGCCAACACCAGGACCTTTACCGACCAGGGGCTTGTGCAAGGAATTTATCAATATCACGTAACTGCCACGTACACAACGCCTACAGGAGAGTCGGTCCCATCAAATGTTGTTTCAGTCACGATTGGGGGCGAGCCGAAGCCCGACCTCCTGCTGTCCAGCGCGGGCGTTGATCCGTCCAATGTCGAGCCAGGCCAGACGGTTGAGCTGTCCTGCAGGGTGGTCAACCAGGGTGATGCCGGAGCCGGGGCCACGATGTTGCGTATTTATCTCTCAAGAGATCAGGCCTTTGATTCGGGCGACCGGCAACTTTCGGCCACAACCGTGAGTGCTCTTCTTCCACAGGCGGGGCAGGATATCCAACTCACGGCACTGGTTTCCATATCACAAGAGATCGGCAATTGGTTTGTCCTGTTTTTGTGTGATGCCGACGGGGCTGTTGCTGAATCCATCGAGACCAACAACCAGGCCTCGCGACCGCTGACGGTGGGCAATCCCGCCTTCAATCCACCCAGGAACCTGATCGCCTTTACCGATCTCAATACCGTAACCCTCAACTGGGACGCGCCGGATCAATCGGCCGCCACACTGCAGGGGTACCGGATCTTCCGCAATGGCACGGCGATTTTCCAGGGCAATGACCCCGCAACCGGAACCTATACCGACCCAGGATTGCAACCCGGCAATTACACCTATCACTTGACAGCCCTATACAGCTCACCTACAGGTGAATCCCCCGGATCAAACCCGATCTCGGTTACCGTCACCCACGAGGCGAAACCGGACCTGACCATCCGGGATTTTACGCTGACCCCATCGGAAGTGGCGGCAGGCGGCTCGATCGACATTTACTGTGTCCTGATGAACATTGGCAGCCTGGCAGCACCTGGTTCAGAAGTCAGGCTCTACCTTTCGGCAAACGAACAACTGGATGCGGGGGACATCAGTCTCGCTTATGGCCGGATGGATCCCCTTGAACCGGGTTCCTCCATTAATATTTCTGGTGAGTATATCCAAGTGCCGAAAACCATTTCTCCCGGCAACTGGTACGCCCTGATCGTGGCGGATGCTGCAAGGGAGGTGGTCGAATCAAATGAGGATAATAATATCTCTTCGTTTCCGTTCAGGATTCTTGGGAACATTCCCGACCTGCAGATCACCCACGTCTCCCTGTTTCCGGCGTTGATCACCCCTCTGGCCAATGTCCGCATCACCTTTAATGTCTACAACAATGGGGCGGCTCCATCATCGACTTTTTACACCACTTTTTTCCTTTCAACGGATGAGGTGCTTGACGCCTCCGACCCGGTGGTTTGCACCCACACCACCAGGCTGCTGGGCAGCAAGACGAACGTAATGCTCAATGCAGGCTTCGTGATGACCACCGCTTTTCCGGTAGGGCCCTATTATTTGATTGGCAAGGTTGACAGCGGGAATATGGTGAACGAATCGGATGAGAACAACAACCTGTTTGTCCACATTGTCAATGTCGCGGGAACCTCCTCCACCGGTTTTGACGGGTATCAGGAGGGCCTACTGGTATACCCGGTTCCTGCAATTGATCAGGTTCACCTGATTTTCAGCGGTACTGAAGGAGAAACGACCATGATCCGGATCTTTGATGAATTGGGCCGGATGGTCACTCGGAGGGAATTAACGGCAGGTGCGACCAATCATCTGGAGGAGGACATCCGGGGATGGCGGCCGGGTATATACCTGGTTCGCCTGGAGCAGGAGACCGGAACCAGGACGGCCAGGTTTTTGGTGAAATAGAAAAGCCGGCAGGGAGTGCCGGCTTAATCTCCTTAAGCTGATCAGGCATCAATAGATATACATCGTGATGACCATCGTAAAATTCTGGTCCTGAGCAAGCTGTATCTCGGTTAGCATCGGTGAGCCAAGACCTCCGGAGCCATACCATCCGATAAAGTCGCCCGGCGACCAGAAGCCGTTGTTGTCGATGTCCTTCCAGATGTCCAGGTAGTAGTTGCCCGGATTCGCCGACAACTGGAAAGTGACGCTTGCTCCGGCCCCGGTGACGGCCCCGTATTTGATCGGCGAGTTGATGTTCCACTTGTCGATGTCGGTATAGAGGCTGACCTTGGCATTGGACAGGTCGCCAGAGGTGCCGGCTAAAAACCCGGCCGTTCCGGATACTCCGGTAAAAGTCTGAACCTGGTTGACCATCAGTGCGGCATTACCCTGGGCAGTGCCTCCCCGGCCATCCGAAACCTGGACCGTCAGGGAGTAAGCTCCGGCCGTGCTGGGGGCAATCCACTGGACTGAAGGGCCAGTACCATTGATTGCTCCACCATTAACCGTATAAGAGTACGTCAGCGGGTCCATGTCCGGGTCAACGGCAATAACCGAAACACTGGCCGTTTGGCCCGGATCGACAGCTGAAGGATTGACCGTCACGGATTGGACTACCGGCATCGCGTTCTTTTTCGTGCAGGAAGTCAGCACCAACCCGGCCATAAGAATAATGATTGGCAAAAAGAGTGGGATTCTTTTCATTTTTTTTGAAATTAGGTTTGGTTGCGGTCTAAGTCAAACAGTTCCTAACAAAAATAATAAATAAAAAATTCACAAAACCAAAAAAACCACCGGATTATCATCCGATGGTTCTCATTTTTCTTGTTGCGGGGACAGGACTTGAACCTGCGACCTTTGGGTTATGAGCCCAACGAGCTACCAACTGCTCCACCCCGCGGTATGTGTGGGCACAAAGATAGTAAAAAAACCATTCAGCTGAAGATTTTTTTCAAACCGGAACGATTTATTTGGGAATGGCCGTAAAACAGCCGGAATTTTCTTCCCGCCATTTGTACTATATTTGCCTCGATATACCGGAAGCATCCTGATGGCTGAGGAAAAAAAGAAACTGGTTACCAAGCTGAAAAGCAAGTATCTGCTTGCCATCCGTCGCGAAGCCACCTTCGAGGAGGTGTGGCAGATGAAGTTGTCGAGAATGAACGTCATCACGGCCATCGCGGTCTCCCTGGCCATCTACACCGCTATGGTGGTCATCCTGGTTGTTTTCACCCCCCTCAAGCAATTAATCCCGGGGTACCCGGGTGCGGAGATGACCCGCAATATCAGGATGAACGCAATCAGGCTGGATTCGTTGGAATACCAGTTGGAGTTGAAGGATCAGTTCATTGAAAACATCATCACGGTGATCAATGGCGGCGAGCCGGTTTACCACAGCTCGGAGGAGCCGCCTCCTGCCATATCCGTCAGGGATATCCGCGACAGCCGCTCCGCGAGCGATTCGCTCCTGCGCCTGGAGGTGGAGCAGGCCCAGCGGTTCAACGTCAGCGCCACCGGCCTGAACGTTCCCGAGCTCCGCAACCTCAACCAACTCTATTTCTTCCCGCCGGTGCGCGGATTGGTAATGGCCCATTTCGATTACGCACGACGCCATTTCGGGGTAGACCTGGCCACCGCCAGCAACCAGCCGATCAAGGCCACCCTCGACGGAACCGTCATTATGGCGGATTATACCACGGAAACCGGCTATACCCTCCAGATCCAGCACGACCACAACCTGATTTCGGTTTATAAGCATAACAAGCAGCTATTCAAGAGGATGGGCGACAGGGTCAGGGCAGGGGAGGTGATCGCCATCGTGGGCAACACCGGAGAACTGACCACCGGACCCCACCTTCATTTTGAACTCTGGCACCTGGGGACACCATTGAACCCCGAACATTTCATGGCATTTGAATAATGAAAGGAATCGCCATCCTTGGATCAACCGGTTCAATAGGCAGGCAGGCCCTGGAGGTCATCAGCCGGCATCCTGACCAGTTCAGGGTCAAGATTCTGACCGCCCGTTCCAACTCGGCGCTCCTGATCGAACAAGCCCGGAACTTCCTCCCCGAAACGGTGGTCATTGCGGGGATGGACCACGCAACAAGGGTTCAGGACGACCTGGCCGGGCTTCCCATCAGGGTCCTGACCGGCGAGGAGCACCTGCCGGAAGTGGTGGCGGGGGAGGGGATCGATATCGTTCTGGCCGCAATGGTGGGTTTTGCAGGCCTCCTGCCGGTCATCAGCGCCATACAGGCAGGAAAACAGATCGCCCTCGCCAACAAGGAGACCCTGGTCGTGGCAGGTGAACTGGTCACCAGGCTCGCCCGTAAACACGGAGTCGACCTGCTGCCGGTCGACAGCGAACACTCGGCGATCTTTCAGTGCCTCACCGGTGAGAACCCGGCCGATGTGGAAAAGATCTGGCTCACCGCCTCGGGCGGGCCATTCCTGAACCTCGACATCCGGCAGCTATCGGAAGTGACAAGGGAACAGGCCCTTAAGCATCCCAACTGGAATATGGGCGCTAAAATCACGATCGATTCGGCCAGCCTGATGAATAAAGGACTGGAAGCCATCGAGGCAAAGTGGCTCTTCGGTCTTGAACCCGATCAGATCGACGTCATCGTCCACCCCCAATCGATCGTCCACTCCCTGGTGCAGTTCGGCGACGGATCCATCAAGGCGCAGCTCGGTTTACCGGATATGCGCCTGCCCATTCAGTATGCTTTGAGCTATCCCCACCGGTTAGCCGCCGATTACCCCCGATTTAATTTCGCCGATTATCCGAATCTCACCTTTCAAAAGCCAGACCTCCAGCGCTTTCCAAACCTGGGAATTGCCATCGAAGCGATGAAGACAGGCGGAAATATGCCCTGTGTGATGAATGCCGCCAATGAAATAGCCGTTGAAGCATTCCTGGCAAACCGGCTGGGGTTCCTCGATATGACCAGGGTAATTGAGAATACCCTGGAAAAAGCAACCTTTTTACCCGATGCGGGTTTAAATGATTATGTCGAATCCGACCGAGAGGCCAGGTCCCTTGCCCGGTCTTTTGTCTAACAAACTGTCAATATGGTTTTTCTGGTTAAAGCAGCCCAACTGATCCTGAGTCTCTCCATCCTGGTGATCGTTCACGAGTTCGGACATTATATTTTTGCCCGAATATTCAAAACCAGGGTCGAAAAATTCTACCTGTTTTTCAATCCCTGGTTTTCCCTCTTCAAGTTCAAGCGGGGCGAAACCGAATACGGGGTGGGCTGGCTGCCTCTGGGCGGCTATGTCAAGATCGCCGGGATGATCGATGAGTCGATGGACAAGGAAGCGATGAAAAAGGAGCCCCAACCCTGGGAGTTCCGATCCAAGCCCTCGGGCCAGCGCCTCCTGATAATGCTCGGAGGCGTCCTCTTTAATGTCCTGTTCGCCTTCCTGATCTATTCAATGATCCTGATGGCCTGGGGAGAGAAGTACCTCCCGCTGGAAGAGGCGAAATACGGCGTGGTTTGCGACAGCCTGGCACTGGATATGGGACTTCGCCACGGCGACCGGATCCTCACGGTGGATAATCATAAGATAGAAGATTTCGACGACATCGTGCCAGAGATCGTCTACAAGGGGGCTCGCTCCATCCAGATCGACCGCCAAGGCGAGATCTTGGATATCCCGGTCCCCGAAAACTTCGTGGCCGAATACCTCAAGCTGCTTCGAGAGAAAAAGGGCTTCATCTACATCGCTTTCCCTTTTGTGGCCGAAAAGTTCGAAAAAGGATCTCCGGCCGAGAACTCCGGTATGGAGCCCGGCGACCGGCTGCTCGGATTTAATGGCTCAGAATTTCCCTACTTCTACCTGTTCGCAATGGAAATGCAAAAGTTTGCCGGCGATTCGGTTACCGTGCTGGTGGATCGCGGAGGGCAACAGCTCTCATTTCCTATGCTGGTGCCCGAAACAGGAAAAATCGGGGTTTATCCGGCGGCTGCTCTCTCCTTTTTCAACCTGAAGGAGATCCGGTACAACTTCTTCCAGTCCATACCCGCCGGAATATCCAAAGGGATCAAGATGATCTCCTCTTACCTCAAGGATCTGAAACTCATCTTCTCGCCCGATACCAAGGCTTACAAATCAGTGGGAGGATTCATCGCCATCGGCAACATCTTCCCGGCCTCCTGGAACTGGTTGACTTTCTGGAATATGACGGCCTTTCTCTCCATTATGCTGGCTGTCATCAATATCCTTCCAATACCGGCGTTGGACGGAGGTCACGTGTTTTTCCTTGTTTTCGAGATCATCACCGGCCGAAAGCCCGGCGACAAGTTTATGGAGGTGGCCCAGATCATCGGCACCTCCCCGTTTTGTCAAACCACGCCCGGCAACGCATAACCACCAGACGAGCAAAAATAATGAACCCCATACACCACAAAAAAGACGGTATTGAAGATGCATCATCCATCTTTTTTTCCCATTCCGTGATCAACCTATGCCTGCGC
>JAWOHI010000353.1:0-11155 GCA_046485255.1 Bacteroidales bacterium | reverse complement strand
TGATGTAAGCCCAATTACTGCCTTCAGCCGGGATGGCTGCGATGGCGGAGGCGGTATCGTGGGCACCTACGGCCACAACAGGTAGCGACGGGATCCCCAGTTCGCTGCAGATGGCCTGGTCAACCTGTCCCACCTGGGTCCCCGGCTCAACGATATCCTCCAGGATATGCACCGGCAAACCGAGCCGCAATAGGAGGTCGGGAAACCAGTTCCTGGTTTTGGGATTGAGCATTTGGGAGGTGGAGGCGATGGTGTACTCCGAATAAGCATTCCCGGTAAAGAGATAGCTCAGCAGGTCGGGTATGAACAGGAGCTTGTCGGCCTGCAGCAGGCGGGTGGGGAAATGCCTTTTCAGGGCCCAGAGCTGGAAAAGGGTGTTGAACCGGAGGAACTGGATGCCGGTGCGTGCATACAGGTCCTTGGGTCGAATCATCCGGAATACTTCATCCATCGCAGTTTCCGTGAGGGAGTCGCGGTAGGCGAAGGGCTTGCCGATCAGTTCGCCGTTGCCATCCAGCAGTCCAAAATCCACCCCCCAGGTGTCGATCCCCAGGGAGACTGGTATGACCTTATGCTCCGTGACGCATTTCTTTAATCCGGTCTTGAGCTCCGAGAATAGACGGCTGATGTCCCAATAAAAATGTCCATCCTCCCGAACCATCTCATTGGGAAAGCGGTGGACTTCGGTGAGTTCCACCCGGCAGCCGTCGAACGTACCGAGGATCGCCCGCCCGCTGCCGGCTCCTATATCGAACGCGAGAAAATGATGCATCTCCATTCTGGCTTATTTAACCCTTGCCCTAAAAGTAGTCGTTTTTACAGAGATGCTGCTTTCCCTTTGATCAGTTCTTGACGCAACGGATCGAAAAAGCTGAGAACCATTGCGAATAGCCTGTAAACAGATAATTCCAGTTTTTGTATAGTCCGCGCATTCCTGCCCGGTTGTCCGACTCTCTGATGGATGAGGTCCAGAAATTGGCTTCCGTATACTCGCCGGAGAAGATGCCATTGTGCCCGTCGAACACCCGTTTGCCTGCTGGAAGGCCGTCGAATCCGGTACTGTTGTTGGTCTCCTGGTCGTAGCCGACTGTCCCGGGCGTTGAGCTATAGAATTGCCAGCCTGAAGTGGAGGCCAGTGACTTGGCAATTCCATCACCGGTACCCGGGTAGGCAAATCCATTATCTATGAGGTAGTCCTTCAGCTGGTTCCACTCTCCTTCGCTTGGCAGGTGCCATCCTTCCGGGCAGAGGCCCTTCACACCGCTCGGAACCGATGAGCTGGAGTTAGCGCCGTTCAATGCCGCTGGCCAGTTGTAGAGAACCCCGTAGGCTGAGTAGTTTTCCGTGGCCTTGGCATCTGCTACATTGTCGCCTTCATATCCATACACATAGTAGATCATCTCGGTGTCGGAATTGGCATCGGGGTGACTCACGGAGGGGAGGTAGGCCAGGTTCTGCGACATCCACTCCTGCTCTCCAAGCCGGATCCAGTTGTAGTCCTGACCGTCGCGCCCATCCGTAAAGCGTCCCTCCGGGGTTCCAAACCGCACCTGATTGCCGTAATCTGTCCCCAGGCTATTGGTTGCGTAAGCGCGGACATAATAGGTGGTGCTTTTGTCCAAGCCTCCGATTTCACTGTTAAAGGAGCCAAGTCCAGAACCGTCGATCGTATGGGAGTTGCCCAGGGTGGGATTTTCCGAAGTGCTCCAGCAAACGCCCCTGGCCGTAACCTCCAGACTGCCGTCATCGGTAACCCTTCCGTTAAAGCGGACCGAATTGGGTTTCAGGTCGGAAAAGCCCTCCGTGGTCACCGAAGGAAGGCTCTCCACATTGTAATCCCGGATGCACCGGACCGAAAATCCCGAACGCTTGGTATAATAGCTTCTCCCGGCCCCATTGTTCAGGAAATCAAGGTTTCGACTCCTGGGACTGGAAAATATTTCCGTAGCCGACCAAAAGTAGGCTCGGTAAGTGCGACCGTCGAACACACCCGTGTTATAACGGCATCCGGCCGGCAGGGCGGTGAAACCGCTCGAATTGTCGCCATTGCCGTCCCGGTACCAGCCGGTTGACGACTTGAGTTTCTTACCGACATCCCCGGAATCACGCCATTCAATCTCATCGGCGTCCGATTCACTCATCCCGAGGTGTATCTCCAGGATCTTCCATTCATCGTCACTGGGCAGGTGCCACCCCTCGGGACAAATCCCCCTGACCCCGCTCGGGACCTCCGAACTGCTTCCATTGCCATCCAATGCTGCAGGCCAGTTGTAAAGGGCGCCATACAACTTGTAATTATCAGTTCCCTGTGCCTCAGCGACACTGGTTCCGGAATATCCATAGACATAATAGTGCTTCTCGGTATCCGATCCGACGTTTGGCGGGCCAACTGCCGGAAGATAAGACAGGTTCTGCGCCATCCAGGTTTGAGTTCCGATTTTTATGATCGGGTAATTCACTCCAGCCCCGTCGGCACAACTGGCAAAACCAACGGTGAGGGTTCCGGAAGCCTTTGGGGAATCGGATTTCAGGGTCACCATCCGGCCGCTGTAACATCGAAATAGAACGATGTCATCGTATTCAAAACCAAGAAAATAATCGGCATTCAAGGCTTTGACCTCTCTTTGGTCCGGTTGAATGAAGTAGCCTGATACCTGGCCAAGATAGCTGATTTGGTCCCTACCTGCCCCTGAGGAGGTGCAGATCACCTTCCTGCTGGTTACGCCCCGCTCCGTTTCCAGGCTGACCGAGTAAATGCCTGATAAAGAAAGTGCCAGGCCAAATTGGTTCTCTCCTGCCGGAATAGCTGCCCTCGATATGGCTACGGTTTGCCCTAAGAGGTTGCTGACGGACAGGTTGACGGTCTGTGGTTTATTGACCGTAATCGCCAGAGTCGTCGATCCCGGGAATGGATTGGGGAAAATGAGGCAATGACCGGCAGGTTCCTCCGGCAGTAGGATACCCGAGTTACTGACCAATCGAAGGATTTCATCCCCGGGCAGGGTGATGCTTTCTCCGGTTCGCAGATTGGTGGCATTGACACTGTCGATTAGGATTGCCTCGCCGGTTCCCGTAAAGGAAATCGAGATATCCTGACCGGCTAAGGACAGGATGCTCCAGGCGACTACCAGGGCAGTTGCAAAAATTCTCATCGGAGTGTGGGTTTGGTTAATAGTCAAATTTAGTGATTTTCAACCATATCGCTTCTTGACATTGATTCGGATCTGCTGGTTCACCCTATTCATTGATCCACACCTGCGAGGTGATCGTTCCCCGCTCCTTCGGTTCCGGGGTTTCCCGGTTGTTCCTGGCAAAGTTGGGGATGGCCAGCATCGGTGATCCATCGGCCCAGGTGCCGCGAATGGCCACGACGCCCCGGAGCAGATCGGGCATCCAGATGGCCTCCAAAGGCCCATTACCGAGCAATTTCTCAATATCAGGCTGATCGGCCGTCTCGGTGTTGTACACCAGCGGCCCATACCGGAGCGCCACGCGCCCGCGGTTGGCCACGATGCGCTCATCGGCGGTCACTTTCTGGACCTCCATCGGGATAACCAACTCAACCCGGTCGCCCGGGCTCCAGGTGCGGCGGATGGGTACATAGCCGTTCTGCTCCTGGACCGGCACCTGCTCACCGTTGACCGCCAGCGATACAAGGCCCCTGACTTCCGGAACGGCGTGATAAAGCCTGCTGGTGGTCCGGTCAGGGACGCGGACGAACAGCGTGAACGCCTTGGTTTCCAATGGATTCACGATAATGGCCACATTGCCGCTCCACGGATAATCGGTCTCCTGAACCATCTCCACGGTTGTGCCAGCCACCTTTTCGACCTGTATCGTGCTGCCAATGAAGAGGTTGACATACAACCCATCGCTTCCCCTGACATAGGTCCAGGTGGGAATCATCAGCAGGGTGCGCGGGATGTTGCCCACGCAGCAGGGGCAGACGTGCCAATCGTACCGCGACCGGTTGGATACCAACGGGTTATCATAGAAAAAATTCTTGCCTTCCAGGTCGAGCGACCCCAGCAGGGCGTTATACATCGTCTCCTCGTAGCAGTCGGCATAATGCGCATCGTGGTAGGCGAGGTTCATCTTGTAATGGAAGAAGATCATTCCGCAACTGGAGCAGGCCTCGCAATAGGCGTGGTTACCAAGGGAATAGTCGTTGCCGAACCCCTCGGAGGTCTCCCCGCTGCCGATTCCACCGGTGATATAGTACTTTTTGTGCATAATATTGTCCCACAGCGACATAGTGGCGCTCTGGTAGTCGATGTCGCCTGTTTCGGCGGCCACGTCGGCCATAGCCGAGTAGGAGTAGGCAGCGCGCACGGCGTGACCGACGGCCTCGTACTGCTGCTGTACCGGCACGTGGCTCTGGTCGTATTCGCTCCCATCGGCGCGGTTGTCGAGGAGGAATTTCCCCAGCTCGATGTAGCTGTCGCCCTGATGGTTGCCTTCCATATCGTTCACGAACCGCCCAAACCGCACCAGGGCCTGTTCCATCTCCTGGTGCCCGTCGAACCAGTGGATCTTGTCCGGACCGATATTGTCCACCCAGCAGTCGGCCAGCTTTTTGGCCGCATCATAGAGCCTCAGGTCGTTGCCGTTGGTGAGGGTATAATGGTTGATAGCCGATTCGATAAAATAGCCGGCTACATACCCTTCGTGGTTACCTCGGGTTTCGGGGGCCCATCGCGATTTCCAGCGCACCGTGTCGCGCAGGGTCCAGGCGGTGTGCAGGTAACCGTCGGGCTCCTGGGCGGCCAGGATCTTCGGGATCCAATCCTCCAGGGTGGCCTTCATCTTTTGGTGCGCCCGGATGATCTCGGGATCGCCCTGCGGATCCACCATCAGGGCAATGCACATCGATTCGACGGTTTGGTGCACCCAGGCGTTGGAGAAGACATAGCCCAGGTGCCTGCCGTGCGGTTCGCCGCGCAAAGCCTTGGACGCCTCAATGAAATTATCCATACCCCCCTGCCCGGTGGGCAGGTCGGTCCGGTTGATCTGGTCGATGCACCAGGGTATCCAGTTGACAATGATGGCCTTGGCGCGGTCATTCCAGAGGGGGCTGTTGATCCGGTAGGGTTTGGTGTAAACCACGTCGAGCCTTTCGGGTGGTGGCGACCGTTGTACCTGGACGTGGATCTCGGAGGTGCTTTTCATTTTGCCCTCCCTGGCGGTCAATAGGATGATGTACTCACCTGTTTGCGTGAATGTTGCGGTCGTTTCCAGCGATTTGGGATCCTCGAAGCTGACGGCTCCGGGTCCCGATTTTTTGCTCCAGCGTGCTGCGGTCAGCCCGGTCACCGATTTTGCAGATCCGGTGAGCCAGGTCCGTCCTCCCGTCATCACCACGCGGTCCTGGCCGGCGGAGATCACCGGGGCCACCCCGGGAGCGCCGGGGGCCGGGTACACCTTCCATTCCACCACGTTGGCCGCCAGCGAAGTGGCTGAATCAACCGAGATACGCAGCGCGATGGTCTCTACCGGATCAAAAGTGGTGGTGTTGAAGAGGCCGTTCATCAGCCCAAGGCCCTCGGCGTTGGCAACGGGAACATACCCCTCCCCGTTCCAGTACTGAACCGAATAGTTGAGCGGCAAAGGCAGCGCCTCGTTGAAGTCCCAGAGGAACACGTCAATCTTGTTGGTCGTCACGGGTTGCGACCACTCATACCCAACCCACTGCGGAGTGGCCGGTCGCCCCGGCCGGCGTCCCTGCCCCCGCCTGAAGGGCAGCGAATCGGTTGGTGTGAGGCCGTCATTCATTGCTGCCACCCAGTTGCCGAAGCTCATCGAGGCAGTGGGAGTGGCGATGATGGCCAGGTTGTATTCCTGCCCCTGTTTCGCAGATTGGCTGCACCCGGTCAGGAGGAGGCCGGCGGCAACGAGCAACAGTGCCACGCTGGCGGCCGGAAGTCGGATCTGTTTCATCGTGAATCGTTTAGTTGAATAAAGGTACAATATACACTTTACCCAACCAAATAAAGATGCTGTGCAGTTACCCCTGCAGGGCGGGGGCAATGGTCTGCTCCAGCGCCTCCTTCACCGCCTCCGGGGTGAATCCGTGACCGGCTTCGCGGAGGGAGGTGACAAAATCTTCGTGACGACGGCCGGCGCGATAATCGGGCTCCCTGGAAGGGTGTTTCAGGTATTTTCCGATGAACGCCGGGGATTCGGCGATATTCAGCACGGCGTGGTAAAAGACCATGCTCTTCTTTCGGTAGATCGATGAACCCAGGATCTTCTTTTCCCTGATCGTGATGTCCGAAATGCCGTTCTGGCCCAGATTCTTCACTCCTAGTTCTGATAAAGTTTTGATTACCAGGTCATTGATTTTCTGGAAGTAGACCTTCGGATTCTCCAGTCGCTGGGAGATCAGCCTCACGGAGATGATGACGGTCTGAGGGGTGAGAATGACCGTCTGTCCTCCCGATGACCGTTTATACACCGGAATCCCATCGGCCTCCGCCCGGTCGAGGTAAACGGCCGTATCACCCTCATTGCTCTGCCCCAACACGATAACCGTCTGCTCCGGAATCCAGACCATAAAATCCGGCTCCGCAGCCTCGGGGTCAATCAGCACTACATCCGGTAAATCGTAAGCTCTTTCCATTGCCTTCTCCTGCCGTCTGCTGTCCGCTGTCTGCGGTCCTACTTGTGGATCGGAGCGTCCGCCGCATCCATCCCGGCCTCCAGGAACACCTCCGAAACGGTTGGGTGGGCGTGGACAGTGCGGGCCACGTCGTACACGGTAGCCTCGACCGACATAAAGGCGGCGGCTTCGGCGATCAGGTCGGTTGCGTTGGCTGCAATAATTTGAACGCCAAGAACTTCGCCATATTTTTTTCCTGATAATATCCGGATCAGGCCGTCGGCCGCATCCTCGGCCAGCGCCTTGCCGTTGGCCGACATCGGAAACTCTCCTATCCGGTATTCAATCCCTTTTTCCTGGATCTCCACCTCGGTGAGACCGATCTGGGCTACCTCGGGCACGGTGTAAATATTGATGGGAAACTGCTTGATATCCAGTTTCCCTGCAAGTCCCTGCAGCCGGTTGACCACATAAAGGGCCTGCGCCGAGGCCACGTGGGCCAGGTAGGAGAGCCCGTTCACGTCGCCCGCGGCATAGACGCCCGGGATGCTGGTCTGGAGGTTCTCGTCCACTTGGATGAACCCGTCGGCCGTGAGGCTGAGTTCCACGTCGGATGGCGGAACCACGGCCCCCCGCCAGGAGCAGTTGACAAGCAGGTCGTAATCGACCGGATCGCCATTGATGGCCAGCTGGCCATCCTCACTGGCCGAGAGGGTACCCTCCTCGATGATCCGCACCCCCTTGCCCCTGGTTTTCCGGAGGATGTAGCTGCTGAGGTAGGCATCCACGCCCGGGAGCAGGTTCCTGACCGGGCTGACCAGGGTCACCTCGCGGTCGATCATCCGGAAGAACTGCGCGAACTCCAGGGCCACTCCGCCGTGCCCGTAAATCAGTATTTTACCGGGGAACGAGTCCACGTCCATCAGATGCTCCACCTGGATCATCCTCCCGGCGGGCAGGTTCAGGTTGAGGTTTCCGGGATAGGAACCGGTGGCGATCAGGATGCTCTTGCCCTCAATAAGCCGGTTTTCAACGGTTATCGAGTGAGGCCCGTTGATGTGGGCCATTCCGCGGATCACCTCCACGCCGTTCTTGCGGAGAAGAAAATTGATCCCGCCGGTTAGTTTCTTGACGATCCCGCCGGCCCGTTTCTTGGTGTTGCCCCAGTTGAAGCTGAGCCCGGCCAGGTCGATGCCGTCGATGCCGAGCGTTTCGGCCGACTTGATCCGGTCGTAGAACTTGGCGCTCTCAATATAGGCCTTGGTTGGAATGCACCCCCAGTTGAGGCACATTCCTCCAACCTCCTTTTTCTCGATCAGGGCGGTCTTCATCCCTAGCTGACCGGCGCGGATGGCGGCCACATAGCCGGCAGGGCCTGCCCCGATGATAATCAGATCATAATCCATAGGATACAGATTTACGGTAAAACAAATTAACCGATTATTAATGAGACCGGATCGCCAAGGTACTCCATAATTTTGTTGAGGAACCGGGTAACCTCTCCGCCATCAACGATCCGATGGTCGACCGACAAGCTCAGGGGCAGCATCGTGCCGGGCACCACCTGGTTATCCCTTACGACCGGTTTCTGCACCATCCGTCCGATCCCGAGGATCCCCACCTGCGGGTAGTTTATCACCGGTACGGCAAACTGCCCTCCGATGGAGCCAAAGTTGGTGATGGTGAAAGTCCCGTCCTTCATCTCTTCCATCGAGATATCCCTCCGCCGGGCCTTCTCCGCGATCCCGCTCACGGCTGCTGCCAGGGCACGGATGGTCATCTCATCAACGCTCCGCACCACAGGTACCACCAGTCCTTCGTCGGTATCGACCGCAATCCCGATGTTGAAGTGTTTCTTGATGATCATCCGGCTGTTGTCGAGGTCGAGCTCGGCATTGAGCACCGGGTGTTGCTTCAGCGCCAATGCGGTCGCTTTCAGGATGAACGGCAGGTAGGAGAGCCGGATGCCCTCTTTTTCGAAGGCCTCCTTGTACTTGTACCGGATCCGGATCAGCTCCGACACCTCCACCTCATCAAACACAGTCATATGCACCGCATTCTGTTTCGAGCGGATCATGTTCCGTGCAATGGCCTTGCGGATCTGGCTCAGGGGGCGGATCTCCACCTCTTCGCTATGCTCAGACGGCCGACCGCCGACTGCCGCCGGCTGTTCGCTTTCCGCCGTCCGCCGTCTGCCGTCCGCCGTCCTGTATCTACCATCAATTGCCTTCGAAACGAATCCCTCAATATCCTCCCTCATCACCCGTCCGGCAGGACCGGTTCCGGGAACCTGGTCGATGTTGACTCCCAGCTCTCTTGCCATAGCGCGGGCTACCGGGGTAGCCAAGGCGCGGCGTACGGCGGTCGATTCGGTTTTCTGTCCTGACAGGGTCTCCTCCGATGCCGGCAGGTAGGCCGAATTGTCGGCTACCTCAAGGGTCCCGACCACGCCGGCACCTTCCTCGGTAACTGGCTCAAATACAGGTTTTTCCATCTCGGCAATGGCGTCGGCGCCCTCGATGCCGGGCAGGTCGAACTCCACCAGGGGGCTCCCCACGTGGATCGTCTCGCCAACCCGGCCGTACAGTGCCGCGATCACGCCGTTGCGGGGCGATGGGATATCGGTCACCACCTTGTCGGTCTCCATCTTGACCAGGGGTTCGCCCATCTCCACCTGCTGACCCTTTTGTACATACCATTCGGCGATGGTGCCCTCGTCGAGCCCCTCCCCAATATCCGGAAACTTGAAGATATATCGCATCAGGTCAGAATTTTACGGTTCTTTCAATTTCATAGAAGATCTTCTCGGGTGAGATCAGGTAGTGATGCTCCCCCTTGGGCAGCGGCACGATGGTGTCGAAGGCAGATACCCTCTTCGGAGGTGCCTGCAGGTAGAGAAAGGCCTCTTCGTTGGCCACGGCGATGATCTCGGCGCCCACGCCGAAAGCGGTCGGCTCCTCGGCCACGAACACCACCCGGCCGGTTTTTCGGATGGAAGCGGCCAGGGTCTCCTTATCGAGGGGGTAAATGCTCCTCAGATCGATGAGTTCGACCGAAATCCCCGCCTCCTTGGCCATTACCATCGCTTTCTGCGCCTCCCGTATCATAGCCCCGTAGGCAATGACGGTGACATCCGTCCCCGGGTGCAGCACTTTGGCCTTGCCCAGCGGAATGGCGTATTTCTCTTCGCTCACTTCCTGCTTGATGGCCCGGTAGATCCGCTTGGGTTCCAGGAACATCACAGGGTCGGGCGATTCCAGTGCCGATATCAGCATCCCCTTGGCGTCGGCCGGCGTGGAGGGAATCACCACCTTCAGTCCGGGTATGTGCGCGTAAAGCGCTTCCATACTCTCGGAGTGATGCTCCAGGGCGTTGATGCCGCCCCCGTAAGGCACCCGCACCACCACCGGCATCGTGTACTTGCCGCGGGTGCGGTTGCGCATCCTCGACAGGTGTGAAATGATCTGGTTGAAAGCCGGATAGACAAATCCGCAAAACTGCATCTCCACCACCGGCCTCAGACCCGCCGCGGCCATGCCGACGGCTGTGCCGACGATGGCCGACTCCGCCAAAGGCGAGTCGAACACCCGCCCGGCGCCGTGTTTCTTCTGAAGGCCTTCCGTTACCCGGAAAACACCGCCTTCAACCCCGACATCCTCGCCGTAAACCACGATGTTCTTGTCTTCTGACAGTTTGATATCCAATGCATTATTGATTGCATTGACCATATTCATTATCTTCATCGGGCTACCTCCTTTTTCATTCTGGCACGGCTCCACTCCAGGAACCGCTCGTGTTCAACCTTCTGCCGCTTCAGGTCATCCGGCATCTCGGCATACTGGTACTGAAAGACATCCTCCAGCGGATAGGACGGATGGTTCTCAGCCTCCACGAAGATCCGGTCGATCTCCTTCCGGTATTGGCCGATGAGGGCCTCCTCCCCGGCCGGGTCCCATAACTGGCTGTCGACCAGGTAGCTGCGTAATCGGTTTACCGGATCCTTTTTCTGCCAGGCCTCCTCCTCCTCGCGGGAACGGTATTTGGTCGGGTCGTCGGAAGTGGTGTGTGCGCCCTGCCGGTAGGTGACCGCCTCGATCAGCACCGGGCCAAGGCCCTGGAGGGTATGCTGTTCGGCTTCTCTGACGGCCGCAAGCATCGCGAAGAAATCATTGCCGTCCACCTGCAGTCCGGGCATCCCGTAAGCCTGCGCCTTGATGGCCAGGCTCTCCGAGGCGGTCTGCATCCGGAGGGGCACGGAGATGGCGAACTGGTTGTTCTGGATGATGAAGATGACCGGCACCTGCCACACGGCGGCGAAATTGAGCGCCTCGTGGAAATCTCCTTCGGAGGTGCCCCCGTCGCCGGTGAAGGCGTAGACCACCTGATCAAGCTGTTTCACCTTGACGGCATATCCGATGCCGGCGGCGTGGGGAAGCTGCGAGGCGATCGGCACCGATACCGGCAGCATATTGGGGGCGTTGGAAAAGCTGCCGCCCGCCTCATTGCCCATAAAATAGAGAAAGATGTCCTTTAATGTGACTCCCTTGGCCAGCCAGG
>JAWOHI010000338.1:0-5702 GCA_046485255.1 Bacteroidales bacterium | reverse complement strand
AATGGATATGCACCACACGGTAATCCCGGGATCGGGCTTTACATAGAGTCAGGACCACCCCTCCCGGCTACGGGAAGTTTTGAAAATGGTGAATAGTTCGTACTTTTAGTCAACCTTTAAAATTCATAACCAGATGTCAGTAAACAAAGTGATTTTAGTTGGAAACGTTGGTAAGGACCCTGAAATCAGGCACTTGGAGGGAGGAGTGTCGGTGGCCCGGTTTACATTGGCCACATCCGAATCCTATAAGAACAAGGGTGGAGAGTTGGTGACCAATACGGAGTGGCACAATATCGTGGCCTGGAGGCAGTTGGCTGAACTGGCCGACAAGTATATCCGGAAGGGCCGCCAGCTTTACGTCGAAGGAAAAATCACCAACCGCCAGTGGGACGATAAGGATGGGAACAAACGCTATATGACAGAGATTGTTGCCGACAACATCCGGCTCCTCGGCAAGCGTGAGGACACCGATCCGGCGCCCGACCCGGCCAGCAGGGCAGCCAGGACGCCAACGCCCGGGCCTGTTCCAGAGGAGGCTGATCTGCCCAATGAGCCGGATGACCTTCCATTCTAACCGCTGAAATGCTCCCGGACTTTATTCCCGCTGATTTGGCCCCTGCTTTTCAGGATGCTTCACAGGCAGGTTTCGCCCTGGAGCAAGTGATTGAACTATTGATCATCCTGATCCTTTTAGCAGCTTCTGCCCTGATGTCCGGGGCAGAAGTTGCTTTTTTTTCCCTCTCGCCCCAGGACAAGCAGCAACTGGGACAGCAGAAGGGCAAGGCCTCCAAAAGGGTACTGTTGATGCTCGGAAAGCCTGAGGATTTGCTGGCTACCATCCTGGTTATGAACAACCTGTTCAATATCGGGGTGGTCATTCTGGCAGCCTGGTTCAGCGAAGCGGTGATGTTTATGCCGGACCGTCCCGTTCTGAAATTCCTCAGTCAGATCGTACTGATCACATTCGTCATTATCCTCGTGGCCGAAGTCCTGCCCAAGATTTATGCAACGCGCTTTCCTGTCAGACTTGCCAGGCTGATGTCACTGCCCCTGCGCATCCTGGAACAAATCGCCCGGCCAGTCAACCGGATCCTGGTCAACTCAACCTCCATCGTCAGCCGGAAATTGCAGGAATCCAGGAAATCAAGCACCATCGATCAATTGTCAGAAGCACTGGACCTGACCGGTAATGACCTGAAGGAGGAGGAAAAAATCCTTAAGGGTATAGTACGGTTCGCCTCGATTGAGGTGCGGGAGGTAATGGTGCCACGTGTGGACATTGTGGCCCTCGACATCACTTCCCCGTTCAGTCACGTGCTGTCGAGAATGATCGAGCACGCCTTCTCGAGATTCCCGGTTTACCAGGGCGATCTGGATAACCTGAAGGGAGTGCTTTACTTGAAGGACCTCCTGCCGCACACCCATAAGACAAACCCTTTCCGCTGGCAGACCCTGGTCAGGCCCCCTTTTTTCATTCCGGAAAACAAGAAGATCAGCGACCTCCTGGAGGAGTTCAGGGCTAACCGGATGCACCTGGCCATCGTGGTGGATGAATATGGGGGTACATCTGGACTGATATCCCTGGAGGATATCCTGGAGGAGATCGTCGGAGAGATCCGGGACGAGTCGGACGAAGAGGAGGAGGTGACCTATCGGACCATCGGCAACAACACGTACCTTTTTGACGGCAAGACGCTCCTGAACGACCTGGTGAAGATCCTGGATTTAGCGGCTGACTTTTTCGAGGAGGTTCGGGGGGGATCCGACACCGTTGCCGGGCTGATCCTGGAACTCCTGGGTGAGATTCCTGAAACCGGTGCGGAGGTGTCCGTCGGCCATTTGACCTTTATAGTCAAGGGCAAGGATGACCGCAGGATCAGGGAAGTTCAGATTGATTGCAATAACAGGGAGAATGAAGAGAAGGATTAGGTTCGGTCTCGTGATGGCAGCCACCATCCTGTTTTTAGTGGGGTGCCGTGACTCGTATACCCCAAAACCACGCGGTTATTTCCGCATCGCCCTGCCAGTCAAGGAGTACAGGGTGCTGGAGGGCAATTATCCCTATTCGTTTGAAATCCCGGCCTATTCCAGAGTGGTCAGATATGCCGGTACATTCACCGACTCCGACACGTCGGGTTATTGGCTCAATTTGGAATTCCCCCAGTTCGATAGTCGTATTTATCTGACTTATAAAGAGATCAGGGGGAACCTGGCGCAACTTCTGGATGATGCACACTCCTTTGCTTACAAGCATTCAGTCCTGGCGGATGCCATCGGGCAGATCGTTTACATCGACACCCTTGCCAGGGTCTATGGCGTTTTGTTTGACATCAAGGGAAATACGGCCTCATCAATTCAGTTTTACGCGACCGACAGTACCCGAAACTTCCTGAGAGGGGCCCTTTATTTTGACGCAACCCCAAATCAGGACTCCCTTTCCCCTGTGATCGGATTTTTAAGGGAAGATATTGAGCGGCTGATGGAGTCGATCAGATGGAAGTAGCCTCGATACACCATTAATATCTCACCAGAGCGAATTCCACTCCTGCCGTTATTTTCGGCAAATCCACCGGAACTGTTTCCCTGAAGATCGGTCCCATACGGTAGGCAGCTGTGATGGCAATCCGGTTTAGCCCGATCCTGGCGAACAGCTCCGGGACCCACCGTTGAGCATAGTCCAGGCCGGAATAGACCTGCCTTTTTTTGCGGTACCAATCGCCAGATTCGGAGTTGCCGGGATCGATTTCGACCAACCGGCTCCCCAACAGCAGGACCTCCCTGGCTCCAAGGTCGAGGTAGTTTCCGAGGTAATCACCTTTTTGCCCAAAACGGAAGCGAAGCGCCAATCCGGCAGAAGCCCTGCACAGATGCAGCGTCTGCCGGTCGTGGATCTCGCTGTCAGGGAAACTCTTTCCTTCAAACTGGGTGAGGCGGAATGAAGACTTGGATAGCCCCCCCTCGAGGATGACGGCGAGCGGGTTGATGACTTTTAATTTATACCGATAACCCAGTGCCAGTGAACCGGAGTGGGGAACCTTGATCAGGTTGCCTTCAGTGGTTGGGTAGGGGATGGCCAATCCCATTTCGACGAACAGGTGGCGGAAGTGCCTTCGGTTGGGCCCAAAGTTCCCCGAGCCGGGTATCGAGTCCACATCTAGCTGTAAAACCATCTCCTGACTCCACGCTCCAGTCAGGGAGGTCGCCGCCAGAATGATGGCAAGTATTATCTTTTTCTTAATCAATTGGTTACCCTCCATTCTGTGGTGTGATTACCGTAATGAGCCCGGATCAGGTCGCCGGGCTGGAATTTTTCACTGGGGAGTAGGACGGACCCGGCCCGTTCAATCCGGTAGGCGCCATAGTGCCGCAGGTACCCATCGGGCCGGCAAATATGGAAGTAAAGGTAGCGGTCTTCACGGTTATTGACCGCTTCGGCCCTTGAAGTCCCAATAGAGACGGCGATCCCCCCCTCGGCCTCCTCGATTACGGGTGGCAGGCCTGCGCTGGGCAGCGGCGTTTTTAGTGCCCTGGAGGCTTTCGGAATCCCGAACCCGTGTGCATAATCAAAATAGGGGTAAAGATGACCGGCTTGTTCCACCCGTTTTAGGATTTCCATTGCCGAGGCCTCCGGATCCATTTGCCATAGACAGGCGGCAAAACCGGCCACCAGCGGGGCCGCGAAGGAGGTCCCGTACATTGCGCGTATCCCCTTGGGGCTCAGTGCTGCCACTCTACCCGGGGCGCTGATGTTGGGTTTCCTCCGCCGGTCGGCTGTGGGGCCGTGTGAGCTGAAATTGGCCACGATACCGGTTTTTGGATCGATGGCCCCAACGCTCAGGATGGAGTCGGCATCGGCTGGGGTTCCGAGGTAAAACCATTTGCTTAATCCTTCGTTACCCATTGAGTTGATTAATAATACATTATTCCTGGCGGCATAGCTGGCAGCCCTTGAAGAGGGGCTGGTGGCACCGTTCAGGTCACGAATGAAATAGCGGTGATAGGTGTAACCGATGGCTGACTGGATGATATGGGCCCCATTGGCAACCGCCCATTCGACTGCCTTGGCCCAATTGAGCTCTTCTCGCAATGGCTCCCCGTTCATCTCCGTTCGCGCGAGCAGAAACTCCGCATCCGGTGCCAGGCCAAGCGCCGTGCCTTCATAGATACCCGCGATGCAGGATAGGACAGCCGTTCCGTGAGGATTGCCCGTATAAACACCTTCCCTGTTCCGGATGAAGTCCCAGGTGGCTATAATCTGCTTGTTGTCAAAGAGATGCTTCAGTCCGGGGTGGGTGTCGGTCCCAGGAAACCCACCGTCGATGACGGCAATGCGAATCTTTTTTCCCGAGAGCCCCATTAACCTGAAAAGCTCGGCATCCAGGTACTTTAGTTGCCAATGAGCTGTCTGGCTTAGATCTTTTGTCAGGGGTGCCGGTTTTTCGAGGGGTGGGGATAAGACCTTCATTTCCGGGTTATAACGCCCGGTTGGCAGAATGGCCAGGCCGGCCATCAAGATCCAGGTGAGTGGGTGCAACAGGTTATTCATAGCAATAAACGGCCGTCAACGCAGGATTTCAGGTATGATCTTCCCGACAGCCCCCTCCGGTTTCGGCACTTTGAGGATCCTGGATAGGGTCGGGATAATGTCAAGAATGGTGACCGGCTTGTCGCAGATCCCCGGCTTGATGCCCCATCCGTACCAAACCAGGGGAACCTGGCGGTCGTAAGGGTGAGGACTTCCGGAGTCGCTGTCGGTATTGTCTTCCTGGATCCAGCCCGGTTGCAGGATCAGGACCAGGTCGCCGGTGCGGTCGGGGTGAAAGGAGTTCTGAAGCAGGTCGCCCCAGGATTGGGTTATACCACCCGTAACCAGGCGATCGGCAGGGATAGCCCTTGAAACGCCCTCAAAATGAGTGAGAAAACGCGCAGCCTGCTCCTGAATGTCGAGGAAGGGGATCTTTTTCCGGTCAATCAGGGCCTCGTTCAGGTATACCTGCAGGTTGATGTAGTTCTCTATCCAGTCGCCTTCGCCATAAATGGCTGTCAGATATGAATTCAGGAGGGCCATGGCGTTTCGGTAACGGAAATACCCACCGGGGAGTTTCAGCGACTTGCTGTAGTCGGGGTCTCTTGAAACACCGTGGGTTGAGGTAAGGAATATCAGGCTCCTGTCCCGGCCAACGGTTTCCTCCACCTGGTAGATCAGGCGATGGATGTCCATATCCAGCCTCAGCAGGGCGTCGGCCACCTCCCTAGAATCGGGCCCGAAAAGCAGGTTTAGCTGGTTGATGGCGGTAAAGCTGATCCAAAGGATGTCGGGGTGCTCGTCTTTTCCCAGGTTCTCCTCCAGCAGCGCTGCCAGGGCGAAGTCGGTGACCAGGGTGTTGCCGAAGGGGACTTTGGTTAGGATGTCAAAATCCTGGCTGAGACTCTCCCGCCGGAGTCTGGACATCTTATAGGGGAAGGTCCTGAACTGGTTGTAGAATCCGGTTTCAAACCGGTTATCGTCGGGGAGGGTCATACCGTAAAGGTTATCAGCCAGAAGGAGGTTCCAATCGCGGTTGACGTAGTTCCCTGCCACGTTTCGCTGGTTGTATTGGTTGACCCACTGCGGGAGCTGGTTCAGGTAATGGTTGCTGGAAATCCAGGCCCCATCGGCGGTGTTGAACCAGTAACAGGAGGATGGCCGGTGGCCAGCCAGC
>JAWOHI010000315.1:0-5821 GCA_046485255.1 Bacteroidales bacterium | reverse complement strand
CCGTTACCAAGGTTGGCGGCCAGCATTAAACCATAATGGTCGAGATGTTCCTCAAGCGGCTCGATGGTGGCAGCCGCGCCCCCTCCGTGGTACTCGGTCAGCGGCACGAACATCCAACCCATCGAAGGGGTCTTCTCCCTGGTTCCGTCGAAAATGTTCTGGCGGGTATGGATGAGCTGCTGCTCGCGCGGCAGCGACCAGTTAACCTCCCGGTAGCCCATCCCGCACTTGCTCCCACCGTTGAGGTAGTACCAGTCGGGGATGTTCAGGTAGATGCCCTGCCCGCGGCACCAGCCGTAAAACCCGGTGATGGCACGCCACTGCTCCCACTGCGAGTCATCCGCGCCCCGGTGCCCGGGGTGCTGTGCGGAGGCGCATACGTGCCCCGGGTAGGATCCGTCGTGCTCCAGCAGGTTCATCCCCGTCGCCGAATACCAGTTGTACAGTTTATCCAGATATTCCCTCCCCCAAAGGCTTCCCAGGCAGGGGGCGTTGCCGTGGATCACCCCGCCCGGCCTGCCCGTGACCGGATTCACCACGTCATTGGCATCATCAATGCGCCGGCTGGATAGCAGGGAGTACCCGCCCAGCTCAACCCCCTTCGATTGGGCATACTCGCGCATTCCCTTCCAGTGATCAAGGTAAGCCGGGTCCTGGTTCTCCAGGTCAAATCCCGATCCGAAAGTCAAGATTGCCATCTCAAATCCCACTTCGGCACACTGATCAATCGCCACCCGCACTTTTTCCTCCTCCGAGAAGCGAACGTGCATCATCAGGGGATTCTCCGTGACCCAAGGGGCGATGATCCGGTACATCTTCCTCTGCGCCAGCGACCTGCGCTCCTCGTCAAATGGATGTTGTATCAGCTCCCAGGCCCGGAAAGATTCAAAAGAACTGCCGGGAGCCATCACCAGATCAGGCCCGATCTCCGGCCTCACCTCGAGTAAACAGGGAGTCATCCGGTTGTAATTGACCTGGGTGGAATAGTCAGGATCCGAGACCCAATGCACTGAATGCAGGGTGGTGTTCATCGTCTCCATCCCGCTGAACGAGTAGTCCGTCTCTACGAAGAGGTCGGGTTTTCTCATCGGCACCCCCCGATCTTCCACCGGCGACTCCTTTTCCACGACAGCCAGGATCTCCGAGGTAAAACGATTCAGTCGGATCTCTGCACCCGTATCATTCCGAACGGATATCCATTTGCATATCAACGGTATGCCGTCATAGATCTCATAATGGACCGTCACCTCCAGGCCGGCAGGCGTTGCCCCTTCCGGCATCCGGTAGTCCATCTCCAGGTGAATCCCCTTTGGCGGCCAGACGGCATCCGGGGCGGCGTGCCGAACACGTTTCCACGCCAGTCGCTCCCGGACGGGACCTGCCCGATAACCTGAATAAAGCATAGCCTCTTTATCCAACTTCAACCCCTCAATCCACTCTTCGGTGAGGTAGGCATAATTGGGCTGCCCGGTGAGTCCTCCTACTTTTATTGCGCGACCGTCGATTTCGATCAGGGCCTCGGGCTTGACTCCCCTCAGCAGGGCCCGGTCGCTTTCCAGGTCATCGAATCCAATGGTGGAAGCATTCGGCAACAACAGGATAGTTCTTCGAACCAGCCCGTTCGACAGGATCAGCCGATCCCCGGCGGTGGAATCCACTATTGCCCGGTAAGGCGAAGGGTCGATCAGCCAATCGGAGGGCGCTTTTTCAGTCCTGCCGCAGGCGCCCAACAGCAACACAATGGTTGCCAGTTTGAAAGGGGATAAGTTAAAACACATCAGGTATCATTCTTTAGTCTGCTCCAAATGGGATCCATTTTTTACTACATTTATCCAACCACGCCAAGTAGAAACTGACAAGCTGAACAAACGATGAATTTCCGGATTTTTCCCTTCACTTTTTCCTTTCTGCTGATTATGCTGATTTTTTGCGCGTCGCCGCGTGCCGCCCGGGGTCAATGGCCCCAGTTCCGGGGCCCCGCTGGTTCCGGCATCCTGGACTTCGCCGGTAGTCCGGTGGAGTGGGACCTGAGCACGGGGAAGGGTGTTCAATGGAATGTGGCGGTGCCCGGACTGGCTCACTCCTGCCCCGTGATCTGGGGCGATAAGGTGTTTGTCACCACAGCGGTAAGCAGCAGTGCCAGGGATTCCCTTAAGATAGGACTCTATGGGGATATTAATATGGCTGATGACCATAGCCCCCAACAGTTCAGAGTCCTTTGCTTCAACAGGAAAAATGGTGAGCTATTGTGGGAAAAGAGCGCTTGGGAAGGTGTCCCGCTGGAACGGCGCCATACGAAATCCACCTACGCAAACCCGACTCCCGCCGTGGATGGGCAACATCTCCTGGCTTTTTTCGGATCCCACGGGCTCTACTGTTACGACCTGGATGGAAACCTTCTTTGGAAAAAGGATCTGGGAATCCTGGCCACCGGACCGTATACCGATCCGGGCGTGGAATGGGGCTACGCCAGCTCGCCTGTGATCCATCAAGGCAAGGTGGTCATTCAGGCCGACCTGCTGGGCGATTCCTTTCTGAACCTGCTCGACATCAGGAACGGTGAGGAGATCTGGCGTGTCAACCGCGAAAGCATATCATCCTGGGGCACCCCGGCCGTTTTCGAGCTGAATGGCCGAACCCTGATTGTCCTGAATGGGTATCCCTATATGAATGCCTATGATTTTAACACCGGTGAGGAGGTTTGGAGGATCGGTAATGTGGGCGATGCACCAGCCCCCACTGCGATTTACGCCGACGGGTTGATCTACCTGAACAGCGCCCACGGCAAGTGGTCGCCGATCATTGCTATCCGGCCTGATGCTCAAGGCGACTTGACCCTGCCGGATACATTGGACCGAAGTGAAGGAGTAGCCTGGTTAATCCGCCGTGGCGGAGCCTATATGGCCAGTCTGCTGGCTTATGGCCAGAACCTTTACAACCTGCAGATCAGCGGGCTCCTGACGGTTCTTGATCCGCAAACAGGCGAAGTGCGTTACCGTCACAATTTCGGAAAGCCCTTTTCCGCCTCTCCCGTGGCTTCGGATGGGAATATCTATCTGACAGCAGAATCCGGGGAGGTTTTTGTTCTCCGGGATGGCCCCCAATTGGAATTGATCAGGGAGAACCACCTGAACGACAATTGTATGGCCACCCCGGCCATCTCGGAGGGAATGATCATCTGGAGAACCCAGCATCGCCTGATCGCTATTGGAAAATGAAGTTGACCACTGTAAAAATGAAACTTTGGCCCGGCCTGTTGCTGCTGCTTTTCGCGTCCTGCAGCTATCTTCCTGAAGAACAAGATATACACGAAGTGATAACCGTTTACGAATACCGCGAGTACATTGAGCTGAACCCGACGGCCAACCGTTACTCGAAGACCGGGCTGGTCTTTTACCCGGGCGGACTGGTTGACCCGCACGCTTACATCGAGCCCCTATCGAGGTTTGTGGTGGCGGGGAAAGGTCATAAGGTGGTGATCGTGAAAATGCCCGGCAATCTGGCGGTTCTTGATGGAAACAAGGGAGCCTGGATTTATGACGACTTCCCCTCCGTCAAACGCTGGGTCATCGCCGGCCATTCGCTCGGCGGCGTGATGGCCTGCTCGACGGTGGAGAAATACCCCGTATTCTTCAAGGGGATCGTGCTGATGGCCTCCTACCCCCAGTCCGGTACCGATCTAAGCGGTTGGGAAGGCTCCGTGCTCTCCCTCCGCGGGGAATTTGACGGTCTGGTCGACAGCCTCACGATTGCCGCATCACAACCTCAGCTGCCCGTTCCGTTCTGGATCGACAATCCCTTGAGTTTCCCGGCCGGCACTTCACCCAAGACGGTCTATTACACCATTCCCGGCGGCAACCACGCCCAGTTTGGCCATTACGGCCTGCAAAAAGGCGACGGGGAGGCGACGATCACCCGGCAAGAGCAATACGAGGAGGTGAGTGCCCTGATCCTGCGGTTTTTCATCATAAATGGATGGGAATATGATAATTAGGTTTTCATTCATCCTGGTGTTGTTCTCACTGCAACTCACGGATGCCAGAGCTCAACGATTTGAGATCCAGGCCCGTGCCTACCCCTCCTCCTGGTACAACGGCTGGTTTGAGCCGGCAATTGACGGCGGCGGGTTGCTCGTTGGGTACCACCCAAGGCTGAGTAATAAGCTGGAGATGAACATTAATGGTGAGTTTTCGATACTCCGGGCGCGCAGCGAGTTGATCCTGGGCCTTGGCTTCAGGCACACCATCTGGCAATCCGGGCGCCTGTCTCTCACCGGCGAAGCCAACCTGCTCAACGGATTGGGGCTCTTCCGGCCAACCCCCCTATGGGTGGGCGGTGGCGAGCTCCTGGCACGCGGAGGGATCCGCATCGGCAAACGGGCCACCCTGTTTCTATCGGCAGGAGCCCGTTACACGGCCTGTCCGGGGTACCGGGCGCATGGTCCCTGGCGGCAAAACGCCTGGCCTATCGGCATCGGCATAGGCTGGTGAAGGGGAATCCTAAGGGCGCAAGAGGCCGCTGCGGAGAAGTAGGGCGGTCACGTCGGGATCCTGTCCGCGAAAGCGCTTGTAAAGGACCAGCGGGTGCTCGCTGCCACCCCGTTCCAGGATGTTAACGCGGAACGACCGGGCCACCTCAGGGTTGAAAACTCCTTCCTGCCTGAAGAGGGAGAAGGCATCGGCATCCAACACCTCCGCCCATTTATAGCCGTAATAGCCGGCAGCGTACCCGCCCGCAAAGATGTGGGAGAAGGCCGGAGCCACCGAGGTGCCCTCCAGCGGCGGGAACAGCCGGGTTTTTTCGGAGGCGGACTGGTCAAAGGCAATCACGTCGCCCGAAAAAGGTTCGGTGATGGTGTGCCAGGCCAGGTCGGCTAGTCCAAAGCCAAGCTGCCGCTCCGTGGCATAGCCCTCCAGGAAATTGCGGGCCTCGATCAACTTGTCGATCAACTCCTGCGGGATCGGCTCGCCAGTCTGGTAATGACGGGCAAACAGGTCGAGCCACTCCTTCTCCACCAGCCAGTTTTCCAGGACCTGCGAGGGCAGCTCGACAAAATCCTGATACACGTTGGTGCCTGAAACAGAAGGATATACTACGTCCGAAAGGATACCGTGCAAGGCGTGTCCGAACTCGTGCAGGAAGGTGTTTACCTCGTCGAACGTCAGGAGCGACGGCTTGTCGCCGGTTGGCTTGCTGAAATTGCAGACGATGGAGATGTGGGGCCTGACCTCCTTGCCACCCGCTTTCCACTGCCCGCGGAACTCGGTCATCCAGGCACCGCCCTGCTTGCCCTTTCTCGGAAAGAAATCGGCATAAAAGAGGGCCAGAAAGCGCCCGTCATGGTCGGCAACCTCGAAGGTGCGCACATCCGGATGGTACAATGGGAGGTTATCGACCGGGGTAAACGTAACGCCAAACAGTCGGTTGGCCAGCAGGAAGATGCCATCGATCACCCGGTTGAGTTCAAAAAAGGGCTTGAGCATCTCCTCCCGGAACCCGTACTTCTGCTCCTTCAGCTTTTCGGAATAATAGGCCCAATCCCAAGCTTGCAGGTCAAAGCCGGCTCCACTTTCCCTGGCAAAGGCAGCCACCTCGGCCAGTTCGTCCAGGGCTACGGGGCGGGCCGCCTCGTGCAACTTTTCGAGGAGGTCGGTCACCCGGCCGGTATTCAACGCCATCTTGGTCTCCAGCTTATAAGAGGCGTACTCCCGGTATCCCAGCAGGTTGGCCAGCTCAAGTCGCAGGTTGACGATCTCCCGCACCCGCTCCTTGTTGTCGTGTTCATTGCCCCGGTTGCAACGGAAAGCATAGGCCCGATGCA
>JAWOHI010000234.1:0-6135 GCA_046485255.1 Bacteroidales bacterium | reverse complement strand
TTCAAGGAGGCCGTGCTGGCCTACGAACTGCCGGAGAGCTACCTTGAACGGGCTCAGAAGAACCTCAACATGATGGAGCTGAAAACCCTCCTGGCCAGCGCTCCGCCTACCCCTAGCATGGCCTTCCGCAACACAATGCAACTGCAAAACGACCGTTTATACTGGGCAGGTCAACTGCCACCGGTCAGTATAACCAACCCGCTGGCCTGGGCCCAGTTTTTTAAAGCATTGAAAGACGGTGACTTCAAAACAAAAAAATAGCCCATTTATGGGGACCTGGCTCCTTTCCATCCTATTGACCGGATTGGCGCTGGCAACAATAACCTCACCATCGGCCGGCCAGTCCAACACCCGGATCCTGGGATCGATACGGGATGACGCAGGGGAACCGGTCGAACTGGTGAATATCATTATCGTCGGCACCAGTCACGGCACCACTTCCAACTCGCAAGGAGCATTTCAGTTTACCGTTTCGCGTAAAAGCGAACTGATTATGCAGTTATCCCGACTTGGATTTACCCGCAAAGAATTGGTTATCAGACCTGATGAGTATGCCAACCCGGGTGAAATTCAAATTGAGGTGGTCCTCGAGCGGGCGGTTGCCAGTATGAACGAGGTGGTCATCACGGCCGACCGGGATCCGGGGACCAACCTGATCCGGATCGATCCGAAGGCCATCTCTTCCCTGCCAGTGGTTTCGGGCAGTTTTGAAGATATCCTTAAACATCTCCCCGGGGTCTCCTCCTCCAATGAGCTAAGCTCCCAATATTCGGTCAGAGGTGGGAATTTTGACGAGAACTTGGTGTATGTTAATGAGATAGAGATTTACCGGCCCTTTCTGATCCGGTCGGGCCAGCAGGAGGGCCTCAGCTTCATCAACTCGGATATGGTCTCCTCTGTCCTGTTCTCCTCAGGTGGATTTGATGCCCGGTACGGAGATAAACTCTCATCGGTCCTTGACATCAGGTACAAAAAACCCACCTATTTCGGGGCTTCCGGGTCGGTCAGCCTGATGGGCGGGTCGATGGGAATTGAGGGAACGAGCCGGAACAGACGTTTTTCGCATATAACGGGCATTCGGTACAAAAGCAACAAATACCTCCTGAAAAGCCTTGAAACCACGGGTGATTACAATCCCCGCTACACCGACATCCAAACCTATCTCACCTACGACCTGTCACCCGAATGGGAGATCAGTTTCCTTGGAAACATCGCGAACAATGTCTATGAATTCGTTCCCGAGGATCGCAATACCTCATTCGGCACGGTCAGCGAGGCATTGCAGCTTTATATTTATTTCGACGGGCAGGAGGTGGACCAGTTCACTACCTATATGGGTGCCGTCACTGCTGCGTACCATCCCCATAGCAATCTGGAGATGAAGTGGATCGCCTCCGCTTTCAAGACCCGGGAGGAGGAGACCTTTGACATTCTGGGCCAATACTGGCTCAACGAGCTGGACAAGCGTATGGATTCGGAAACCTTTGGCGACAGCCTGATGAATATCGGGGTCGGCACCTTCCTGGACCACGCTCGTAACAAACTTGACGGGAACGTGATGAGCTTCGATTACAAGGGAAGCTGGAAGAAGGGCACCCATTGGCTTCAGTGGGGAGCCCGGTACCAGCACAGCTCCTTCCGCGACCGCATCGAGGAATGGACTATGCTCGACTCGGCCGGATACTCCCTTCCCTATTCCGGGACGGGCGTCTTTCTTAGCAAAACCAGCTTCTCCGAATCCGATCTTGAACACGGACAGTCCACAGCCTATATCCGCGATAGCTGGGAAATCAGCTCAAAAGCAGGTTCCTATGTCCTTGCCGGCGGATTGCGATCAACCTATACAGACATCAACAAGGAGTTACTGATTAGCCCGAGGGCCAGTGTGTCATTTCGACCCAGCTGGGAAAAGGACCTTCAATTCAGGCTTTCCGTGGGAGCTTACCATCAACCGGCCTTTTTCAAGGAGTTCCGGAACCGCGAGGGTGAAATCAACCCATTGGTCAGGGCCCAGAAATCGGTCCACCTGGTTGGCGGCACCGATTACTATTTCATCGCCTGGGACAGATCTTTCAAGTTTACCACGGAATTATATTACAAGTATTTATGGGACCTGGTGCCTTATGAGGTGGAGAACGTCAGGATCCGTTACTTCGGAGAAAACAGTTCACACGGGTATGCTGCCGGCATTGATACCAAGGTTTTTGGAGAGTTCGTCCCCGGTATCGATTCCTGGGCCAGCCTCTCCGTGATGAAGACCCAGGAGGATATTGATGGGGATACCGTCGGTTATATCGCCCGGCCAACCGACCAGCGGGTTAATGTCGGGCTCTTTTTTCAGGATTACCTCCCCCGAAACCGCTCCTACCAGGCCCACCTGAGCCTGCTGTTCGGGACCGGGCTCCCATATGGCCCTCCAGGGAGTCAGGAATTCAAGTCCGCCTGGCGCATACCCTCCTACAGGAGGGTGGACCTCGGATTCTCGAAAGTGTTGGTCGACAAGAACAATCCCTCAAACCAGCCCTTCCTGAAACAGTTCGAGTCCATTTGGATTGGTCTTGAAGTATTTAATCTGCTGGATATCAATAACACCATATCACACATCTGGATCAGGGATATTTCAAACCGGCAATTCGCCATACCCAATTATCTGACAGGAAGACGATTAAACGTCAGGCTGCAGGCTAAATTCTGATGCGATGACATTCCAGCAACCCGCGTTTCTATATGGCCTGTTCCTCCTGATCATTCCCCTGGTGATTCATCTCCTCAACTTTAGAAAATCCAAGACGATCTATTTCAGCTCGTTACGATTCATCGAAGAGGTTCAAACCACCAATCGAAACCGTAAGAGGATTCAGGATTTACTGCTGTTGATATTGCGGATGTTGACCATAGCCCTGATTGTCCTCTCCTTTGCCCGGCCGGAAATCCGTTCGGGCGGCAACCAACCCGGACAAGCCCGGAGCCTCTCCGCGATCATCATCGACAACTCACCAAGCATGAACCTGACCGTCAATGGCGAGGTGTTGCTGGCCCTGGCCAAGGAGAGAGCCCGCCAGATTATCAAATCCTACCCACCCGGAAGCCGGTTCATATTAGCGTCGGGGGACCCTTCCACTACGGGCTTCCGTATCAAGGACCGGGAACAGGCGCTAATGGAAGTGGACAAACTGTCCACCTCTCATCAAATAAAACCCATTGACCGGGTCATTGAGGAGATTCGCCTGCAGGTAAGCAACGAAGACTACAGACTGGACGGCCTTTTTATCCTGTCGGATTTTCAACGGAACCTTTTCTCGGGAACAATTCCCGGGGAGACCAACGCAACCCCGGTTACGTTGCTGGCCATCAGGCCTGATCAGTTTTCAAACCTGAGCATCGACTCCTGTTGGTTTGAGAACCCATTGCACCAGCCGGGTCAGCAGGAAATGCTGATGGTCAGGATCTTTAACCATTCCGACCAGCTGCTGAACGGCTTTCCGATCAGGCTGGAGATCAACGACACGCTGAGGGCGGAGGCAAGCGTGGACCTGGCGCCCCTCTCCGCAACAACGGCAGCGATTCCCTATACCAATGTCAGCCGCGCCTGGCAGAAAGGAGTGGTCAAGCTGTATGACTACCCCGTTACGTTCGATAATGAACTGTTTTTCGCCTATCGCATTGATCAGACCATACCTGTGCTTTTGCTCCACCAGGGTGCTCCCCCGACCGACCTGGCCAGGCTGTTCCAGAGTGACCCCTATTTTGCACTGGAGTCCTATTCACATAAAGGATTTCCGAGATCCGATTTCAAGGACTACAGGCTGCTGATCCTCACAGGCGTAAGCGCTCCGGATCCCGACCTGATCCAGAAAACCAAGGGTTTCCTTTCCAACGGCGGAACCGTCTGGTTTTTTCCCGACCTGAATGTTTCGCCTGAGCAATACAATTCATTCCTGGAAAGTTTCGGCTTGCCCGGAATTCAGGGGATTGCCACCTATCCAGCTGAATCGGTCATAGGCAGGGCGCACCGCAATTGGCTCAGTACGGTTACCATCAGCCCCGACAGCCGGCTAAGAATGCCATTGATCCAGAAAATGGCCCGGTTCCTGCCGACAGGCGTGAGCCGCGAAGACATCCTGGTTACTGTTGCCGGGGATCCGGTCATCAGCCAGTATAAAATTTCCGGGGGTACCTTCGTCCTCAATTCGGTGAGTGCCGACCCGGCGGTTTCCGACTTGATGATCCACCCGCTGTTGGTTCCGCTCACCTACCTGATTGCCGGTATGGGACTGGAATCCATCAGGTTGTATCACCATCTTGGATCCGATGATCCGGTCCGGATTCAATTGGAGGAGGCGGGGCAAGGCCAAACGGCCCGGCTTATACACCTTGAAACCGGCCAGGAGATGGTTCCTGCCCAGCAACACGGACTGGGTTCCAACATCACCCTCTTTCCGGGCAATGTGATTCAGCCAGGTTTCTATTCGGTCAAATTGGAAGGCCTTGCGGACGGTTTGGTCGCCTTCAACACCATCCGTTCCGAATCGGTGTTGAATTTTTTTGCAGACAGCACTGTCGCACGGCACTTCGAATCGGCTGGATGGACTGTCGCCGGCATTTCCGACATCTCCGGACCTGAGTCGGCAACCAATTGGTTATCTGCAGGGCAGGCAAAAAAGATTTGGCCATTGCTGCTTCTGATAGCCTTGGGATTATTGCTGGTTGAAACCCTTGTAATGAATAGGAAAAAGTAGGTAATTTGCATAAAAATAAAATCAAGCCATTATGAAGACACAAGACTATATCCGCAGGGAAGAGAAGTTTGGGGCTCACAATTACCATCCGCTGCCGGTTGTCCTGGATCGTGGGGAGGGTGTTTATGTTTGGGACGTGGAGGGGAAGCGCTATTACGATTTTCTTTCGGCCTATTCAGCTGTCAACCAGGGGCATTGCCATCCAAGGATAGTCCAGGCCGTGAACGACCAGGTTAGTCGCCTGACGCTCACTTCCAGAGCTTTCTACAGTTCAGCGCTGGGCGAGTATGAGGAGTTCATTACCAGCTATTTTGGCTATGACAAGGTCCTTCCGATGAACTCCGGGGCAGAAGGGGACGAGACGGCCCTGAAGCTTTGCCGCAAGTGGGGTTATACCAGAAAGGGCATTCCCGAGAACGAAGCGAAAATCATCGTTTGTGAAGGAAACTTTCACGGGCGGACCATTACCATCATCTCAATGTCGACCGATCCAGACTCCTACGGCGGGTTTGGACCATTCACGCCCGGCTTCATAAAGATCCCCTATAATGATGTCGAGGCGTTGGAAGAGGCCTTGAAAGATCCGGCCGTGGCCGGATTCCTGGTTGAACCCATTCAGGGTGAGGCGGGTGTTTACGTACCGGATGAAGGTTACCTGAAGAAATCGTACGACTTGTGCAAGAAACACAACGTTCTGTTCATTGCGGATGAGATACAGACCGGCATCGCCCGGACCGGCAAGTTGCTGGCCTGCGATCACGAAGGGGTGCGCCCTGATATCCTGATCCTTGGGAAAGCGCTTTCGGGAGGGTTCTACCCGATTTCAGCCGTCCTGGCCGATGATGATATAATGCTGTGCATCAAGCCTGGAGAGCACGGATCAACCTTTGGCGGTAATCCCCTCGCCGCCAAAATCGCCATTGCCGCCCTCGAGGTGGTCAGGGATGAGAAACTGGCAGACAATGCGGACCGGATGGGCCAGCTATTTCGCTCCGAGCTGGGCAAGATCGAGTCGGACCGGATTGAGTTGATTCGTGGAAAAGGATTGCTGAACGCGGTGATCATCCGCCCCCAGGGGAACCACCAGGCGTGGGATGTTTGTTTGGATTTGAAAGAAAATGGCCTGATTGCCAAGCCAACCCATCAACACATCATCCGGTTTGCCCCGCCCCTGGTAATCAATGAAGAGCAGGTTCTTGCAGCAACAGCCATCATCAGGAAAACCATCGAAGCGTTGTAACCCGGGTACCATTGCAGATTCCTGGTAAACGGATACTGATCCTGGTCGGCCTGGCCTTGTGGCCTTTCCTGCTTCGCGCACAGGATCCGCCCGATACGACAGGCATCTGGTTCCGTAATTGCCACAGTTTCGGCAAGCGATTTCTTTACAGCCAGA